>NZ_JBHTCO010000011.1:0-166903 GCF_042665295.1 Scopulibacillus cellulosilyticus | reverse complement strand
AGCAAACCGTTAATCTGTAGGGCTTTTTATATTCAATGGTAAATACGTTGGCGAAGGGTGGTAAATTCTTTGGCAAGCCGTGGTAAATAACTTGGCAAGGGTGGTAAAATCAAGTGGCCGTAATCAATTCTTCCTTTGAATGTCTTGTTGCCTAAAATTTCAATAAACAAAATTCCATAATTAAAGGATATCTCCCTAGTTCTTATTATACCCAAATTCCCTTGTTCTGAGTTTAACTTTATATATGTTTTCACGTAATATAACATCTTCAACATCTAATCCTAATGGCAATATTTCTAAAATGGAAAATTGAAAATCATAAAACTTATTTGGGTTTTCTTTTAATACATCTATCATTATTCGGACATTTCACCCTTTAATAATATTTACAATATACGGATTTTTCTTTATAATAGGGTTAAGAAAGTTAGGAGTTTGGAGGAGGGACAAAAATGCCTAACATGTTTCGGGTGCTTGGTTTTTTTACTGCCGCTATAGGTGTTATGGCAATGGTTGGCGATCTTTGGCCAATGGCTCTTTTATTTTATGCCCAAACGGTCTTTTTCTTCGCCGTCAGCTTCTTGAACTTATCTGAACGATTATACATTTATATTTTTGGTGCCTATTTAACATTATTTTTCGTCGCCTTTACGTATTGGTCTGCCTTTATGATGGTTCCTGGCAAAGGTTAAAGAAAACTCCCTATATTTTAATTAAAAGAAGTAAACGCCAGGGTGCTCCTGGCGTTTTATTTTATAGCTTTATAAATACGATAGCCCAGTATCCCCCGATATTTATCCATTAATTGAATATGATCCCACCATACTTCAAAAGCTTCCAAATCCAAATGATTTGAAAAGTTAAAGGTTGAAACATCGCTAATCCCTTGAGGTCCATTGATGATATGTTCCCCGCGGATAACTTCAACTTCGGAAAAACCTGCTTTATTAAACTCAGCCCGCCAATCATCAACTGTCAGAAGTTTAGTGGCGCCGTAGAGATTTTGTATTTCTTGAACTTCTTCATTTGTAAGCGGTTTTTCCAACGTCATTTCTATGGCCAGCACTTTGCCGCCTTTTTTCAGCACTCGGTAATATTCTTTTAAGGTCAGCGGTATTTGTGTAAATACAGTCACTGATTCAGCCAGTAGTCTGTCAAAACTTTGATCTTTTAACGGCATGCTCTCGACATTGCCTTGAATGATCCGAAAAGGAACTGGTGACGCTTCTGCCCTAACTCTTGCCTGCTTAATCATTTCCGGATGTAAATCTAAACCTGTGACCTCACAATGATATTGATTGGCAATATAAAAAGAGGTCTCTCCGGCGCCGCAGCCTACATCTAAAACTTTTTCATCCGCTTTTAATTGTTCTTTTAATAAAAGCGCCTCTGTTAGTGGTTTACCTCCTGGATGAGCGCTGTTAATACCCATTTTTGCCAAAAAGTCAAGGTACCTTCGTTTATTCACAAATGACTCCCCTTTACCCTATTCATCAACATATCTTATGAAAAGTTAGGTAAAGGGGTTCATTAATCATTATCTGGACAAAAGAGCAAAACTGCTTTCTGAAAAACCCTGCGGATGTCATCGGGGAGATAAGCACCTGCTTTGAACACGAAGTGAATTTTACGAAAATATTCCCGAATTTATTGAGAATCTCTTATAAGAAAGGATTTGAATTCTTTTCATTTTTAATTGTCGTTTCAAACCCATGTCCCGGTGCGACAATTGTTTCTTCAGGTAACGGAAGCAATTTTTGATGAATGCTTTCTAATAACACACTCTGATCTCCGCCATACAAATCTGTACGTCCAATACTGCCGTAGAACAAAGCATCGCCCGAGAAAATGACACCTTTATCTTTAAAATAAAAAGAAACACTTCCAGGTGAATGGCCTGGTGTCTCAATGACCTGAAAATGAAATGAGCCAATGGATATATCTTGTTCTGAATTGATAATTTTTTCAGCCGGCTTGCACTGGTAATTAGCTACAATCGGAAAATGAGCCGAACCATTTTTTTCAGGATCCCCTAACCAATCGGACTCATTTGTATGTAAATAAGCCGGTACCTGCCATTTTAATCTGACTTCGTCCAATGCGCCAATGTGGTCAAAATGGGCATGTGTCAAAAGGACCGCTAACGGTTTTAACCCTTTTTCTTTAATAAAATTTTCAACTTTTTCATATTCATCGCCTGGATCAATAATCAAGGCTTCACCATTGTCGTTTTCAAGAATATAACAATTTGTTTGTATCGCACCTAACGGAAGTTGTGTCCAGTTCATTTTCCTGCCTCCTCATTTTTACTCTTCTCTATTGTAAAGAAAACTTGCCAATTGATACACTAAGTATAAACGAAAACAAATTAACTCGACAAACGAATCATAAAAAGGTAAAATATGAAATATAATTAGGTGAATTTTTAGAATTGTATGTAAGGGGGCCGAAACCGTATGGCAGTTGGAATTATTTTTTTACTGATCGCAATTCTTTGTTTGTACGGAGCTATTAGAGCGCTTAAGAAAAGGAATATCTTTGGCGCAGGATATGCTATTATTTCATTAGCTGTATTCGGCTGGTTTTCTGTTATGACTATTATTGATGTGCTCCAAGGCGGCGGCGTTCAGGTTGGAAGCTAGTTAAAGAAATCGTGAAAGAGCAGGGGAATGTTCCCCTGCTCCTTTCATTTTATAAAATGCTGCCCTTTATAAACTTAGATTATTTTACACGCTGACAAGGTTATTCAAATCGTTTTGAAAACGATCAAATTCTTTTTTCCTGACATAAAAAGTCCTATGCTTCATTTCATAAGGTACATCATGGTCTTGAAGGTATTGTTTCACCTTTTGATATGTCTTCTGGCCATTTTTTATTGGAAAATCTATCATTGCCATATCTTCCGGAAGATTTGCTTTGCACCATTTTTGCACTTTATCTTTTAATTTATCAGCATTTGAAACATCGAACAGCCATGTTTCAGGATGTTCTCCATCACCTAATCGATAGACACGATAACCGCCTTTTGAACTGCTAATGCTAATGCTATTAAATCATAACCGGATCTGAACGTACGAAGCAATAATCCAATGTAATAGTCTCCCTACCATTAACGCTTAAATTAAGCATAACAAAAAGTAACCGCTTACAAAATAGTGTTCAACAAATTGTAAAGAAAACTTGGCTGGCATGCAGATTACACCTTTAACAAAAAAAGAAAAAGGGTTACCAATCAGTAACCGCTTTTACATATACAAACTTGCTAAAAATATGCCTAGACTTTTTTGATATATTTCATCAAATTGCTGCAATGAAAGGGGGTTTGTTCCTTTGCCCAGCTCAACAGTAAAGCCGGGACGCCGCCATTCCTGTTCAAACCAATCCTTGTAACCTGCAGTGCTGTCAACATTCCTTACCGGTTCATAGCCGCTGACTCTTTCAAATTCCTTAACAATCTTTTCAGTTTCAGGCGGCTCAAACTCATTATATCCCCAATAAATCACTTCACCTTGAGTGTGAAAAGCCAAAACACTGTCGAAATCGCGTTTTCTTGTCAGTTCTGACATTGCTTTTGCTTCAGGTTCACTCAATGGTTTTGTGCCTGGATAATCTCTCGGTGCCGGACTCTGTTCCCGTCTGTTTTGTTCAACCTCCCAATCAGCTGGAAATTGATCATTTAAATCGACCCCGCGAATGTTTGCTTTCCATTCTTTAAAGTCTTTTTTACCTTTATTTAATTTAATGACGTTTTCCCGATGCTCGCTTTCAGCCGAAGGCCCCTTTAATACTAAATCTACACCATCTGGATTTACCATCGGAACAACTGATAAAGTGACATTATCGTAAAACGGTGCAGGACTTAATCCCCGAATGGTACGGCGATTGGTTAAAGCTACAAGGTAATCATTTAAAAAGGTCATAATAATCGGAGTCGTAATCCATTCATTGGCATGGAAAGATCCATTAAAGTGCACTTTTTTTTCACCATTTCCAATCCGAATTTCGTGTAATGGTCTTCCTTCTACAGATTGGCCAATAATGTCCTTTTGGATAAATGGATAAACGGTTTCTAAACGCTTGAGATCCCGCATTAAAGAATCGTAATCGTACTTCTTCTTTCCTTTAACAATTGATTTGGCGACTCTGATTGGTAAATAAATCGTCTCCCCGGTTTGTAAATTTTCCGGATCAACTTCTTTATTTAATAACAGTAAAGCATCAAGAGGCAATTGCCTTTTTGTTGCAATAGACCAAAATGATTCACCTTTTTCCAATGTATGCGTATGTCTTACATAGCCAGGGATAGCAACAGACGATCCTGCTGTCAATTGTTCAGGATTAATCTTTGGATTACTGTCTATAACCAATTGCAGCGGAACGTCAAATAATTGGCTGTAATACCAAAGCGTATCGCCATCTCGAACATTAATGTTCATTATTTCCCCCTCCTCGTCTTTTCCTATATCTATCCTATGAATGGTCTTGAGGAAAATATGAAGAGTGAAATATAGATATGACAGAAAGGGGAATTTTTTTCAGCGCCCTCCAGGGTTTTTGAACACGTCTTATTATAGTTTAGTTTTCGCCAGCCATGCGCCGCCGATAACACCTGCATCATTGCCCAATTGTGCGGGAACTATCTCTACACCTTCGTTAACCCTTGGAAGAGCATACATCTTAAAATAGTGTTTCACAGGGTCTAACAACGTGTCTCCTGCTTTGGATACACCGCCGCCAATCACTATTTTAGAAGGATTCATTGTTGTGGCAAAGCTTGCCAGTGCAAAACCGAGATGGAAAGCCACTTTTTTTACAACTGACATTGCCAAATGGTCTTGTTCTTTAGCACGATCAAGAACATCTTTAGAACTGATATCGCCATTTGTGTCATATTGCTTCTTTAAAGGGCTCTCGGGATGATCTCTAAAACCATCAATCGCCATTCGCCGTATGGCTGTAGCCGAAGATACCGTCTCCAAGCATCCGGTTTTACCGCAATTGCAAAGTACGCCTCCATCTGTAACTGCTGTTGTATGGCCAATTTCTCCGGCCATGCCGTTAACGCCGTGAATAATTTCACCGCCGGCAATAACACCGCCGCCGACACCGGTTCCTAAAGTAATACAAAGCACATCTTTTGCACCTTCTGCCGCTCCCCGCCACATTTCGCCGATAGCGGCTATGTTGGCATCGTTATCTACAATAACAGGAAGACCCACTGATTTTTCCAGTTCTTCTTTGAGCGGGTAGTTCTTCCAGCCAATGTTTACCGCCTGATAGACAAAGCCTGTCTCCATCTCTAAAAAACCGGGCGCTCCCATGCCAATACCTTTAATCAGATCTTTATCCTTTTGATGTTCTTCAATTTTAGACTTTATACTTTTGCTAATATCGCTTACAATGTTTTCTCCATCGTTAGTTGTATCTGTTTTAATGTCCCATTTATCAATGATTTGTGCATCATCATCGATAAAGGCCATTTTAACGGATGTTCCTCCAAGATCAATACCGATGTACCAATTATCACTCATAATAAAACCCAACCCTTTTTTATCTTCATACTTTTTTAAACTTAATTTTTTTGTCTAATACAACCGTATACCTTACTATTTTCCTAAAATATAAAAGAAAAGTCCAGCAATATACTGGACATTAATTGTCTTTATATGTCTGGATCTTTTGTCCCTAAAGCAACAGGACGGCGATTTTTAAGCGGCAACGGGGTCCTGAATAACACATCTCTCATGCTTTTGAAAGAAAAAGGTAAAAACGGCCACAAATAGGGAACATAAAAAGATTTTAAGCTGGTAAGATAGACAAAAACAAAGAAAAACCCAAACCAGTAACCCGGCACATGAAAAAGTGCTGTTAAAATTAACATGAGTACTCGAAACAAGCGATTGGCAAGACTTAATTCATAAGTCGGCGTGGCAAATGTACCGATGGCTGCTATCGACATATATAATACGACTTCACTCGCAAACAAACCTACACCGACAGCAATCTGACCGATCATAATAGCCGCGACAAGGCCAAGGGCAGTCCCTAAAGAGGTTGGTGTATGAATCGTTGCCATTCTTAGTGTATCCAAACCAACTTCAACAATTAATAACTGAACGAATACAGGCAAGTCCAAATGTTTATTAATCGTAATAAAACTGTAATTGTGGTGAAGCAGCGTTGGATCGGTTGCTAATAAATACCATAAAGGCAGAAAAAAGATAGATAACCAGACGGCCAAATATCGAACAATACGTAAATATGAACCAATCACGGGCTTTTGCCGATAGTCTTCAGCATGCTGCAGCTGATTCCACAGGGTTGATGGTGTGATAAGGACAACAGGCGATCCATCCACATAAACCAGAACATGCCCCTCATATAAATGAGCTGCCGCAGTATCCGGCCGTTCAGTAAATCTGACGGTTGGATATGGATTATAGTGCCTGCCCGCGATAAATTCTTCTACCGTTTTCTCACCCATTGGCAAACCATCAGTATCGATCTTTGAAATTGAATGTTTAATTTGTTTGACAACATCCGGATTAGCAATGTCTTCTATGTATGCGATACATATATCCGTCTTAGAACGGCGTCCCACTGACATATAACTCATTCTAAGAGATGGATCCCTGATTCTGCGCCTTGTTAACGCTGTATTAAAAACAATCGTTTCAACAAATCCGTCTCTGGCTCCCCGTACGACCCTTTCTACGTCCGGTTCTTGCGGATTTCGGGCGGGATAAGTGCGGGCATCAATAATGATTACTTTATCTAAGCCCTCCACAACAAGGGCAGCAGGTCCAGAAGTTATCCAAAAAATAACCTTATCGAGATTTGTTTCTGTATTAATCTCAACATATGGCAGATATTTTTTCATTAATTTATCGAGGGGATCTGGCTCTAAATCACCGGCATCCAGCTTTGCCAGCAATTTCATTATAAAATGCATGATATTTCCTTGAGTCATACCGTCAACTAAAAATAATGACATATTGCGATTGGCGTAATTCAGCTCAACAAAAATGATATCAAAGCTAATACCGACACCCAGTTCATCCTTTAGATATTTCACATTTTTAGTGTAGTCCTTTGAAACCGGATGACCTTGTTGATCGACCATAAAGCCCCCTCCTTTGCCAAAAATAGCTTTGACACATTCTTAGCGTTTCATACTTCTTGCAATAAGCATTGGCATAACCGTTTATAGTCCATGCATAGAATGAGACAAGGGGTTAGCATGTCTTAGGGGGCATCCTATGAAAAAATATCGGTCATTTTTCTTTATTGTTGTCATATCTTTTCTAATTGCTTTTTTATTCTACTATTTCACTAGAAACTCGGAATTGGAAGAAAGCATTACTTATTTTCCTGAAGACGCTAAATTGGATTATATTTATAACAATACAAGTTTAACTATTAAACCTCAAAATCAAGGAAAACATTTTAAGGTTTTATGGCAAACATCATCAAAAACTAATCAACAGGTTTATTTACGGGAAGATGTTTCACTATTATATAATAATGGGCGTTTAACATCGATTCTTTCAAAATGGCGCCAAAATGTTCAAACGCTTAACCAGGAAAAAACACTTGATTTTGATGAAAGCGGACACTTCGAGGCGATAACCATTCATCATGCCGAAAAACATGCCGATCAAAATATTACGGGAAAAGATGTCATGTCCTATGATCAGCGATATGTTATGGTATCAGCAAATCAACCGATATCAATTTTTAAAGTGCCAGTTACACCGGAAGAATTAGGCTGGTACCATGTATTAGACAGTTCGGTTAAGACAGAGCAGCGGGAAATTCTTGAGGAAGCTGCTGAGCAATTTCATATCCATCCTGCCGCTTATTTTATTTTCCCGTTGACTTACCTTCATGTATATAATCAGAACATATTGCCGGGATTAGACAAAAAAACATCCCATAGGGCCGTCAGTCAACTATGGGAAGGGTTATATAAAAATTACATTTTAGGTATTAAGCTAAAGGAGAATCAGGTTGAAGATCCAATTGGCAGTTCTATGCCGATCATTTTATATGATAAAAATAGTACTCACTTTTTAGTTATTACTAAAACAAGAAGCGGAAAATTGGCTTTATTTAAACAAAAGATAAAATCTTAGCCTATTTCTGTTTCCCGGCCGCGATTTTTTAAAAAAAGACTCCATAGATTCTCTTTTATCTGATCAGATTGAGAAAGTATAAAATAACCTAAACCAGCCAAAGCAACAATCAAGCGAAAAATTCTATGGCGTCTATTATAGACAAAACAACTTAACATAATCACCAATACGAGTCGAACTAAAGACATTTTCAAGTGCGTCACCCTCCTTATGCTTAATATGATATAAGGAGGGTTATTTTATACTAGCAGAGGTTGTTCAACTCATTAATTTTCTAACTCACATAGGTGCTGTTTCGTATTAATATTGCGAAACAAATCAGAATGAAACCCTTCCGTTTCCGGATACACAATACGTGTATTAACGCGCTCTAATAAAGCATCCATTTTCAATTGTCTTTGATTTAATAATTGTTCAATATCCGGCAAACAGCTTCTATGATAAATTGCCGCCATCGGCTGTTTAAACCCCTTAACAAACGGTACAAAGCATTGTGAAATTTCTTCTGTCTGTGTCCAATTTTTAAGATACGCGACAAACTGCCGATTTACGAGCGGCATATCACAAGGCAAAACGACGTACCACTCGGCTAATAAGTCAACCATGGCAGTGTATATGCCTGCAAGCGGACCTTCACCCAAAAATTTCGGGTCATCACTAATGACCTCATCATCTATCATAGATTGAAATCTGGCTATTAATTCAGACCGACTGACGATGACTGTCTTCTCTGTTTCTTTTTTTAAGCTTTCATAAGCAAACATGAACATCGGCTTATTTTTATATGGATAAAAAGCCTTAGGCTCGCCAAAACGACGGGAAGCACCCCCGGATAAGAGAATCCCTGCAAAATGATATGCTTTCATAGAAACATCACCAAACCTCCCAATAAACCGCCAAATAGGACAGAAATGAAATTAACAGCACCATTTGTCATCCAGCCATAGCCATGCTGCCGCTCAGTATTTTTCCCGCAATGAAATTGGTTATCAGTATATTTACCGCATTCATGACAAACATACTGAGCCTGCAGCCATGCACCGAGACAAGTATCCAATAAGTTGCCCAGGTAGCCTGCAGCGGTAATTAGAATCGTGATCAATAAAAAACCGGACATCCCTTCGTAAGATAACCAAACGGCTGATAAAATCGCAATCAAAAATGCACCAAAAACAGCGGCAAGGGTCCCTTTCTTAGTGATTGCGCCGGAAAGCCCCTTATTGACCCTTTTTCTTAGTCTAAAATGATATGGTATTTCCCGGCTCGTCTTGCCAATTTCCGATGCCCATGTATCCGATGCAGCTTCAGCAATTGCTCCAACGAAAACGCCGTACCAAATCGGCGACGGAAATATAATATATATAAAAGCAGCTAGAAACGGGATTCCGCCATTGGCTGTTACTTGCCAAATCGTCCTTTTCGGCTTTTCAACCTTTTTATTATTTTTTAGAAAGTGTCCGATAAGACTTGAAGAAATAAAAAAAACAAAAATTATCATTAATCCCGGTAAGCCGAAAGCCTGTAGAATGACTATACCAATAACAGCCATGCCGAGCGCCCCGTCCAATGTCAAGAGCTCTTTCTTATATGACAGCCATCCGGCCAATAGCAATACAATGATATAAAAGATCTTTATGAGCATAAAATCACACACGTTGGAGTGACAATTTTTTGAACCGGCAGGTCATGTCTCTCTATCGGAATATTTTCTTTAATTTGTTCATCCAGTGCAAGAGAGCAGGTTTTTCCATCGTAATTTTCTAAAAAACGGTCATAATAGCCGCCCCCATGGCCTATCCTGTACCCATGTTTATCAAAAACCAACCCCGGGACAATAAGAAGATCTACGTCTTGTTTATTTACAGCTTTCGTTCTCTCTTCAACCGGCTCTAACAACCCGTAATAAACGGTTTCTAATTGATCATACGAGGTTAATTTTCTAAATACCATTTGTTTTAATTTTGGCAAGCATTTGGGAACAACAACAGTCTTGCCTTCTTGCCATGCAGCCTCAATGATTGGCTTTGTTTGAATTTCCCTGCCTTTTGAAATTGTCAGGCCGATTGTCTTCGCGCGGTTCCATTCATCTTGTTCAAGAAGATGTCCTTTTATAGACCGGCACCTTTTTGCAAAGCATTGCTCCGTCAATTGTTTTAAAGTATTTAATGTGTTTTTCCGTAAATCAGCCTTTGTGTACATAACGCATCTCCTTATCTTTTAAGTCACTAAATATATTTTAACTTAAAACCAAGGAAAAAAGCACTCTCGACTGCAGTGGGCCAAATGCCTTTCTTCAGGAAAATTAGCATCTGTCCCTATCAAAAAAGTGCCCCGGGACATAAAGTATAATATGTCTTTTAAAGGGGGTGAGCGATAATGGGCTTTGGCGGCTTTGGCGGCTACGGCGGTTATGGCTACGGCGGCGGCTACGGCGGATGCGGATGCGGCGGCTACGGAGGTGGCTATGGCTACGGTGCAGGCAGCGGTTTTGCGTTAATCGTCGTTCTCTTTATCTTGTTAATTATTGTTGGTGCAGCTTACGTTTACTAAAAAATTATTAATTAATGCATCAGCATTTCTTGTAAGTCCCCATTGCATATCAACACAACATGATAATATATTTAAAAGGCGCCCTGTAAAGGCGCCTTTTAATATTTTGCAAAAACAAACGCCGACTCCATTCACAGGTTATTCGGCGTTATTTTTTTAATTATTTAGTTTCACGGTGAAGCGTATGCTTTCTTAAACGCGGGCAATATTTCATCATTTCGATACGTTCAGGATTTTTACGTTTATTTTTTGTCGTAATATAGTTACGATCGCCGGTTTCAGTACATTCAAGTGTTACTTGTACACGCATTAGTATCCCTCCATTGCTATATGATTGTAACTTATAATAAACACTATATGATTTTATCAAATAAAAAGCTTTCATTCAAGTTTAAAATTAGCTCCTGATATAGATTTACCAATGTAAAGTCCAATCATTTCATTGTTACCCCTTTTTCATATGTTGAACTTATGATATAAGTAATTAGTAGTCCGTATAAGCAAGGGGGGTTTAACATGGGTTACCTGATATTAGTTCTTGTCATTATTGGTCTTATTACGCTGGTTATTTCCTTTTTCAAAGAGGACAGCATAAAGCAGCTGGAAGGTCAAATAGAAAGTACATCGGTCACAATGATGCAGGAACTCTATAATGTTAAGAAAAAAGTTCGTGTGTTAGAAGAAGAAATACTAATTGAAGACAGCGAGAGATAAAGGTGATGCTTTATGACAAAAAGGGGAATGAGAGGGTTTGCGGCAGGTATTCTTATTACCTGTGCAGTGATTGCCTTCTTTTATTACCAAATTATTCAACCGGCAAAAAATGATCAGACAAGTTCAGACAAAGTGTTAAGTTCGAAGAATATTAACAAGTATTTACTAGATCATCATTTAGTAGCCGTTAATCAAAAACAATTTAATGAATGGCAAAATGCCAAGCAGCATAAAGAATCCAATCCGGATAAGAATAACGGGAAAGTTATTTACCGTACTATACTATACATAACAGAAGGCATGACAACGGTGGATATTGCCAATACTTTAGCAGACTATAAAATTATAAAAAACAAGGAAGATTTGTTAGATTATCTTCGAAGTCACCATCTTGAAGAAAAAATACAGCCCGGCCATTACAATCTTGGCAGCAATATGTCCATTGGCGACATTGTCAACAAAATCACTAAATAAAATTAAAAATCTCCCGCTCAATAGTGAGCGGGAGATTTTTTAATTACTTTTATCGCCCTTTTTTTGTAAATCAAAATAATCATCGATGGCATCTTGGGCAATGTTTAAATTGATTTCCGCTGTTTTCATATTCGGAACCACGACTGAAACAGCGACTTGCGGATTTTTAGACGGCGCATAGGCTACTGCTGTTTTATTGTACAAATTCGGGTCTTTTTCAACATCAATTTGCGCTGTACCCGTTTTCGCTGAAATATCATGCGGATCAGATCCCAGCTGCGCAGCTGTACCGCCTGCTGCATGGGTAACTAAATGAAGGCCTTCGTGTATAACATCAAGCTGTTCAGGCGTATCGTTGATATGGTTCAAGATTTTTGGATCATAGTTATAAACATCTGGACCTAATTTATCCGGATCTTTGCCCGGTGCATGGATGGATTCAAGAAAATGCGGTGCAATCCGGTTACCGCCATTGGCAATGGTTGAAATATATTGTGCCAACTGCAACGGTGTATACGTATCAAATTGCCCGATCGCAAATTGCATAATCTTACCTGGTTCCGGTGGAATACCGCCGGAATAACCGGTACTTTCATAAGGTAAATCAACGCCCGTATTCGCGCCTAATCCAAACTGGCTGAATACCTGCCTTAATTCTTCTACGGCTTTTTTATAACGTTCGTTATAGAACACCCGGACACTATAGCTGCTTCCTTCATTTGTAAACTTAAAGCCGGCCATGTTACCTGCTATCGTACCCATATAGACGTTAGAGGAATGTTCAAGCGCTGTCGCCACATTAATAACGCCAATATTGCTTGTATATGATTTAAAAGTGCCTCCGCCTCTATAATGGATTGGCATATCTCTTATTGTACCAGGTATAGCGTTATACTGATAACCGGCAGAAACAGTAGCGCCTTTAACAGCTGAACCAACCTGGAAAGAACTTAATACCGTCTTATAGGAAGTATCTTTGAATTTTCCTGTTGAAGGATCATACGTGCGTCCGACTAATGCCAGAAGCGCGCCGGTGTTAGGGTTTGTAACTACAGCATAAGCACTGTCCGTTCCGGAATACTGGGCGTGAGCCTGCATAATATATTTTTCCATCTGCTTACCCAGTTTGTCCTCTAAGTCGCTGTTAATAGTTAATTGAATATCATCTCCCCGGCTTCCTTCGGTTTTCTTCGGCGTATTAACCGGCTGTCCGTTTTTAGTCGTGAAATTTAGGACGGTTGGTATACCGCGCAGAACATTTTCATATTGCTGTTCCAGGTTACTGACACCAACTTTGGAATTCCGGTTATAACCCTCGGCCAGGTACTGATCAATTTTTTCTTGCGGTATATCATTAACGCTTCCCAGATAAAAACGATCGCCGTTAGGATAATCCCTTTTTGAATCCACAGATGTTTCAATCATTCCGTGAAATTCATTTAAATGTTCGCCAATCAGCGCCAATTCTTTTTCACTGAGACCTTTCTTAATCGTATGCGGGTTTAAATTAGTGGACTGGTCAAGCTCATGTTTAATTGCAATAACTTGTTTATCTTTATTTGAAATCGTCGATAAATCTTTTTTAGTAATCTTACTTAAAAGTAAGTTATATTCTCCCGTAGGATCATCCTTGTATTTTTTCTGTTCACTTTTTGACAATTTCTCGTCATAAGCATTCTTATGAGTAAGAATCCAATAATCTTTCATATCCCTGTCAGTGACTTTTGATGTGTCCATATTAATATATTGAGCAAGTTTTTGGGCTATTTTTAAATTATCCTCACTCGATGTACCCGGATGCCTGATATAGACAACAGCAAGCTCTGCCTTATTACCAGCCAGAACCTTACCGTTAGTATCAATAATTTTACCTCTCGGCGAATCAAGTGTCGCTTTGACATGCTGTGTTTTTTCAACCGCATGCTTATAATCTTCTCCCTTAACAATTTGTACAACACCAAGTCTTAAAATTAAAATTGAAAAAGCTAAAAACACTGAAAGAAAAAGCATATTTAAACGAAAAGGAAGATTACTTCTTTTTTTCCTCTTTTCTTTCCCCATTCAATTCACTCCATCATTAGCAACTTAATATACAAAGTTATAATGATCATTATAACTTTGTATGTCAACGATTACTGTACTCTCCCAAAAATAAGACACCAAATGTCGTTTGGTGTCTTATATAACTAACTGTTCTTATTTTACTTTAGTTTAAATTTACTTGTCAAAGACTTATACTGTTGAGCCGCTTTCTCCATCCGGCATTTTCTTCGGTGATTCAGCGGATATTTGTTTCGAACTATCTTTTGTTAAATTTATGTGACGAATACAAAAGTAAACCATCGGATGACCCAATCCAATAATCAGTAATAAAAAGCGTAAGCCCTGTTTATCATTGAACAACAGAACAGTTAATAAAAATAATAAAATCGAAACCGCTCTTCCGCTGTTATAAAAGATTTCCCTGACAACTACGTATTCTATTCGCATCAACTTGGATTTCCACCCTCTGCCAATAACATCATATGTTAACGAGCCGTAAGGTACAATTAGAATGGGATAGGCTAAGGCAATTAAAATCGCATAAATGATTAAGTTTTTAAAATCCAAATGAAAAACAAGCAAAAAAATAGCCGCATAAAGAACAATTCCGCTATATAGGATTGCGAGCCCCCTTCTATTCGGTTTAATAACCCTCGAAACTAAATAATAGCTGACTAGCATAACTGCTGATTCAACAAAGCTGAAAGTACCTAACGACATTTCGCTTTTAGTGGTAATAAAAACCCAGATAACAATAATAAAAGAAAATGTCCCTTCTCTGCATCCTTGAAAAAAATGTGCATGAAGTATATTTTTCCAATCGTTATTATATTTCCGTTCAGCCATGATCCTTTTAATTTGAAAATCACCCTTAGCATGCCTTCTTTTAAGAAAAAAGCTAGTAACCACGGCACAAGTAAACAAAATTAGAGATATAGCAAAGATAACCTTATAGCCAATTTCATCGATCATAGATGAAATGATCCATCCTGCGGTTATTGGTCCGATCATACCCGCTAAAGATGATAGCAGTCCCAAAAAACCATTAAAAAAATCCCTTGTTTCCGGCTCGGTTATTTCAAAAGTTAAGACATTGAAAGCTAACCAGTAAAAGCCAAATCCAATACCAATTAACGCTCCTAACAACAGTAAAAATTGTTTGGCATGGCTCCCGAGCAAAAGGACAGTTATAAAAAAAACCGCAAGTGAGGTAACACCAAGCCTCATGACAATAACACGATCAATTTTTTTTGCCCACCGGCCCGCTAAAATAAATGTTAAAGGTTGGAATAAAACAATCATTAAATTATATAACCCGATATCTGTAAAGCTTTTCGATTGCTTCCAAATATAAACATTTACAAAAGTGTTAGATAGAGCAATACTCAAATAATATAATCCGCCAATAAGTAATAAAAGTAAGAGATCTTTGGGAACTTTTTCTTCCCCGGTTATTTTACTCAATACACTCATGCTCTCGTCCCCCTTACTTTTTACTTTATTAGTGTGCGTAAATGCTTTTTAGATATTCGATAAAGAAAACTTGCCGATCGGCATTAAAATTTCTTGAAGGAAAGTAAAAAGCTCGCCTTAAGGCGAGCTTTAGAGTTATCATTATTTCAATTAAAAAAAGCCCGCTTCGCGCGGACTTTTTTTATTATTTTGCAGCTTCGTATCGCTTATTAACTTCGTCCCATTTAACAACATTCCAGAATGCGTTAATGTAATCCGGACGTTTGTTTTGGTATTTTAAGTAATAAGCATGTTCCCAAACGTCAAGACCGAGAATAGGTGTTTTACCTTCCATTAAAGGAGAATCTTGGTTTGGTGTGCTGTAAAGTTCAAGTTCGCCATTGTTAACAACAAGCCATGCCCAGCCTGAACCGAACCGTGCAGCTGCTACATCAGCAAATTTTGATTTAAAATCCTCAAAACTTCCAAATTTAGCGTTAATGGCATCTGCCACCGCACCTGTAGGGTTACCGCCGCCGTTCGGGCAAAGAATTTGCCAGAAGAACGAGTGATTGGCATGACCGCCGCCGTTATTGCGGACAGCTGTGCGGATATCTTCAGGAACATCGTTAATGTTTCTCAAAAGATCTTCTACAGATTGGCTGGAAAGGTTGTCTTTTCCTTCAAGAGCTCCATTAAGTTTACTTACGTATGTGCCATGATGCTTATCATGGTGAATGCGCATTGTTTGTTCGTCAATATGAGGTTCAAGCGCATTATAGTCATAAGGTAGATCAGGAAGCTGATAATTAGCCATTTCTATTCTCCTCCTATGTAAACTTTTTTTATTTGGAAGAAAAATCACATTGTTTTCTCTTCCACTTTTTACATTATCAAAAATACCCCTTAACTGCAAATAATAAACCTTTAAAAAAAAGCCCTTTCATATTTATGAAAGAACTTTAGAACATTTATGTATTTAGTAGATTCATGTTGTAACTGATAAATAAAATGGCGGAGGAAGAGGGATTCGAACCCCCGCGGGCCGTTAAGCCCCTGTCGGTTTTCAAGACCGATCCCTTCAGCCGGACTTGGGTATTCCTCCGTTTTGGATGTTGGACGTTAGATGTTCGAGATTAGACTAAAAGTATCGCTTCGAAGCCAATTCATTGAATCTAATTTCTAACTTCCAACCTCTAACTTCTAAAATGGTGGACCCTGTAGGACTCGAACCTACGACCGGACGGTTATGAGCCGTCTGCTCTGACCAACTGAGCTAAGGGTCCATGGGGCGATTGATGGGGATCGAACCCACGCATGCCGGAACCACAATCCGGTGTGTTAACCACTTCACCACAATCGCCATATTTATTTGGTAGCGGCGGAGGGGATCGAACCCCCGGCCTCACGGGTATGAACCGTACGCTCTAGCCAGCTGAGCTACGCCGCCATAATTATTGGCTCCACAGGTAGGATTCGAACCTACGACCGATCGGTTAACAGCCGATTGCTCTACCACTGAGCTACTGTGGAATATTTTAAATTTATACCAGAAAAGCCTTAAAGACTTTGACAGTTTCTTCCTCTGTCAGAATATAAAATGTCGGAACAACACAGGTATAGATGTACGCCGTTCGGATTAATTTCGCGACAACAAAATTTATTTTAATTTATGTACTTTAATATGTCAAGCATTTTTAAATATCATGAATTACCGTCGATTTATCAAACAATATGACACGACATGTAATAATATATCACATACCTGAATATACCGCAATACTTATTGAAAAATATTAAATTTAGTTTCCTCTTAATTATAATAAATATCTTGTTTATTGAATATAGGTTTTGTAAAATGCAATTAGGTGATCAATTATGTCAATTTTTAAACAATTTATTAAAAATGTTATTCATCCAAGACAATCGGCAATGTTTCGGTTTCAGCGAATAGGTAAAACGATCAGTTATATCTTTTTCTTATCATTAATAGCAACCATTTTATTATCACCGGAAGCAATCAAACAACTTATCTCACAAAACCATTCCTTATCTTTTATTTTTATTCCAATTGCTTTTATATTCTATTATGTCCTTATCTCATTTGCCTTTTTTATTGGTATTTGCGTTTTGGCCGGCATTGGATTATTTGTCGCACGAATTTTACATAAACGGCTTAATTATCAGCAAATATGGTCCCTTTCAGCTAATGCAGTCACTTGGCCAACATTATGTTTATCAATTATCGAATGTTTCTATTCTCTTCCAAATGAAATGTTTGCGGTATTTATTTTATTTTGTTTAATGATGCTGGTTCTAATGATTTATACTGTACCAAAACCAAAAGCACCATCGAAAAGCAGCGGCAGTCCTTTTTAGGCTTCCGCTGCTTTCTTTTGAACAACTATTCTGGTGCCGTCAACTGAAATAACTAAGACAGCCTCTTCCTGTTTGAGCCATACGCCATCAGTGACTGCACTATACCGTTTACCTTCAATTTCTACTGTACCGACAGGACGAAAGGGGGTTTTGGTTATTCCTTCTTTACCGACAAGTTCCTTATAAGATTCGTTCATAGAGTTATACCCTGCTTCACCTGTCAACTGATCTCTTAAGGTAAGCTTAGACCAATATGACCGCGCGGGAAAAACCTTAAGAAATAAAAATGAACAAGCAATGCCCAAAATAAAGGCTGCCGCTACAGTTACACCATATAAAACAGAGGGGGTTGGCAATGCACAGGCTAAAATCATTAAAATAATGCCTATAATGGCTACTGAACCATTTGTGATCAGCTGACCATCAATGATAATTAATACGAGTCCGAGTATTAAGAGCCCAAGCATTAAAAATGGCGAACCATTTTGCAGATGGTAGATAAAATATAAAATAAACAATCCAATACCGATAACCGCAAATATCCCCTTGCTTTTTACAAGCATTTCACCAAACAATAATAAAGCTGCTATAAAAATGACAATAAATCCGATAAAAGGATAACTAAGAATAGCCATTAATACTGCTCCTTCATTCTTGAAGTTGGAGGTTAGAAGTAAGAAGAAGAGAAACACTTTACTTCGCAGCATCAGCCAATCTCAAACTTCCAACATCTAACTTCTAACCTCTAATAATATATACGCCCCCAATGTATAAAAGTTCCTTCTAATAAGTTAAAAAAACGGCATATTTAATAAAAATCTATCATATATATGATTCAAAACCATTTATGAGGATGCTGATGATGAAAAAATTTATTCTGTTAAGTGTTATTGGTCTAATTTCATGGACAAGTTATTCAGACATCACAAATGGTACACTTCCATCTGCTTATAAAACGCAAAATAATAGTCAATCGCAAATTGACATAAATTATAAAAAAATCACTGTAAACCCGGGAGATACTGTTTTATCAGTTGTAGAAAAAATTAATCCGGATAAATCCCTGTCAATCGAAAAAGTTATGTCTGATTTTAAAAAGCTTAACCCCGGCAGTAAACCAAACAAAATAGAGATTGGCCAAAGTTATAATTTCCCTCAATATTAAATAGGTTCTCCTTGCCAAAATAAACAAGGTACTGATAAAATAAACCATGTTGTTAAAATCAATGAATTGTTATTTTTTTATTATAAAAGGAGCGATCGGGTATGACTAAAATAACCCATCGAACACAAACAAGAAAAGTTAAAGTAGGTCCGCTAACTATCGGTGGTTCGAATGAACTTATTATCCAAAGCATGACAACAACTAAAACGCATGATGTCGAGGCAACAGTGGCAGAGATTCACCGTCTGGAGGAAGCCGGATGCCAAATTGTTCGGGTTGCTTGCCCTGACATGCGTGCTGCAGAAGCAATACCTGAGATTAAAAAAAGAATCAATATACCTTTGGTTGTTGATATTCACTTTAATTATAAACTGGCGCTTAAAGCTATTGAAGGCGGCGCTGACAAAATCCGGATTAATCCAGGAAATATTGGAAAACGAGAAAATGTTGAAGCTGTAGTTAAAGCTTGTAAGGAAAAAGGGATTCCTATCCGGATTGGTGTTAATGCCGGTTCATTAGAAAGACGTATTCTTGAGAAATACGGTTACCCAACAGCAGATGGTATGGTTGAAAGCGCGTTGTACCATATAAAAATATTAGAAGATCTGGATTTTCACGATATTATCGTTTCACTGAAAGCGTCAGACGTTAATTTAGCTGTTGAAGCTTATGAGAAGGCAGCCCAAGCCTTTGATTATCCGCTCCATCTCGGGATTACTGAATCAGGAACTAAATTTTCCGGTTCTATCAAAAGTGCTGCGGGGCTCGGGATTCTTCTTCACAAAGGCATTGGCAACACGTTAAGAATTTCTTTATCAACCGATCCTGTTTACGAAGTTAAAGTCTGCAGGGAACTTTTAAAAACTTTCGGTCTTGCTTCTAATGCGGCCACTTTAATTTCATGTCCAACATGCGGCCGGATTCAGATAGACCTTATTAAAATTGCTGAAGAAGTTGAAGAATATATTTCAAAAATTAAAGCACCGATTAAAGTTGCCGTCCTCGGCTGCGCCGTTAACGGGCCTGGAGAGGCGCGCGAGGCTGATATAGGAATTGCCGGCGGAAACGGTGAAGGTCTATTATTCCGCCACGGAGAAATTATTAGAAAAGTTCCAGAAGAAACCATGGTTGAAGAATTAAAAAAAGAAATTGATAAAATCGCTGAAGAATACCTTCAAAAAAGCAAGTAGAAAGAAGCTTGCGCTTATATTATCGCAGCTGCGACGAATTTTCATCTAAGTTGCCAAGATATACTTTCAGAAGTAAAAATAAAGCAGCCTGGAGTTTCCAGGCTGCTTTATTATTGACAGCTCTTTTTTATACTATCCATTCTGCAATTTCTTGAACAGGCTTTTTCTTTGGCGGTTCAGATTTAACTTCTTGCGGATAACCTATGTATAAATAACCTAAAACCATTCCCTTTTCAGAAATTTCAAAGGCCTTTTTCATCGCTTCTGTATAAGTCGGCTTTCCGGTCCGCCAAATGGATGCCAAACCCAGAGCATGGGCAGTTAACATCATATTTTGCACTGCACAAGCCGTAGCTTCTACTTCTTCAATTTGTTCAACTTTTTCTTTTTCGCTTGGTTCAACAGCTATAACAATAATGATTGGCGCCCGAAGTGCTTTATTTAACCCTTTATTGTAAGCCTCCGTTTTTTCTTCTTCTGAAGGATTAATAAGTTTTTCGACGTTAATTTTCCCATAAACGTCTCCAAGTTTTTTTCGTCCTTCCCCGGCAAGTACTGTAAAACGCCACGGCTCTGTTTTGAAATGATTAGGCGCCCAAATGGCTGATTCCAAAATCTTTTCAATATGATCACGAGGCGGCATCTCTTCAGTTACCTTGCCAATTGATCTTCTCGTCCGTATTGCTTCTATGACGTCCATACACCAAAACCCCTTTCAGTTTTAAACACTTTATATCATAACAATATCCAGTTCATATTTCTATATAGAACTCGCCGATTGGCAAGCTATAAGGCGGTAGCCTTTGTACTCCAGTGCACAAGTCCCGCTAACTCGCTCTGTTTGCAGTCGTACCTCGTTGCATTTACATTTTAATCTTTTAAAGAATTTAAACTTTTAAAGTGTATGAAAAGGAACATTCCATGTACGGAATGTTCCTAACCATTTAAAAGAAGAACGGCCGTGCAAACAGTGCAATAACGATAGCTGCGATACCAACACCGATTGCCCAAGCACCTAAAGTTTTTGCGCCTTGCCGTCTGGCAATAATGCCAATAATGATTCCCGCTGCCCCCATGATGATCGGTAAAAAGAATAAGCCAATCACGGAAAGTACAACGGCCAGCCAGCCTAGCCCGGCTCCCTCAGTTTCTTCATCAGCGTCATTCGTGTAAACATCCCGATCAACAGCCGCCTCAGCTGCATACTCTTCGTTATAATCGTCATCATCATCCTGATTGTAAATATTATATAACGAAGAGTCGCTATCATATTCCTTGTCTTTAAAATGATCCTTGTCAGCCATCGTGATCCCTCACTTTCTATTTAAGGATCACTTATAGTTTGGCAAATAGGCTGACCTTTCATTAATGTAAAAGATACCATTTTGAAGGATTTCAAAAAGTCCGGGAAAAAGTGCTCCTGCGCCGTAGTATATTCACTGAAGTATCTCTACTTCTCGTCGCAAAGCTGCATGGATGTTAATTCAAGCAGCGGCTTAGCTGCCTAAGAACTTCCGACGCACAGGACGTGCTAGTACTGGCGTTGTCACATGGACGTGACGTTTTTAGCCAGTGTCGGCTCTTTTTATCCTCCTTTTTGAACTCAACCTTTTAGATTTCAAAAAAAACGCATGGTTATTCTTCTATAAAGGGAAGGGTAAAGGTAATGACAGTTCCCTCACCTAACTTGCTCTCTATAAAAAATTCACCTTTATGATCTCCAATGATTTTTTTACAAAGAGGGAGCCCAATACCGGTACCATTTTCTTTTGTTGTAAAAAATGGTTTGCCTAACTGCTCTAACACAGATTTCTTCATACCAGGTCCATTGTCGGAAACTTTGACTTGATAAACATGCTTTAATGCTTTTGTTTCGATTTTAAACCTTTTATCATGCTGATCTTCCGGAAAAGCCTCAACCGCGTTTCTAAGAAGATTTAAGATAATTTGTTTTATCATTGATTTATCAAGGAAGATCTTCCGATTTGTTTTCTCAAAGTGATAATCAAAGGTGATATTCCGCAATATGCATTCTGAACGAATCAGCGGAATTAATGATTGAAAAAGTTCATTTGGCTCTTGTACTAATTTTCTTGAGTTATTACGGGATAATGATAAAAAGTCTTCAATTATTTCGTTCATACGATCAATTTCCGACAAAATCGTTCGATAATATTTCTCTATATTATTAGTAAGACCTGAAAGTTGAATAAAACCTCTAATTACTGATAACGGATTTCTAAGTTCATGAGCAAAGCCGGCAGCAAGATGTGAAACTGACTCCATTTGGTGCTTATCCTTTATCAAACTGTTAAATTCATCCATATTATTTTTATTATCAATAATAAAAATAATATGATCGTTATCCTCTAAATAAATACCGTGTATATGATATAAAACGTCATTATAAACATGGAATCGTTGCAAATTTTTATGGGAGTCCCGGATTTCCTTTGTTAAATGAACCATTGTCTCAACGATTGGATGGTTTTTATCATACTTTTTACTATAATACTTTTGGGTGATTAACTCTTTATTGCAATAATAAAGCTCATCCTTTTCATTGAGCTCAAGGATGATAATATCTAAAGCATTTAAAATGATTTCAGATTTATGTAAATGGTACTCTTCACTTCTTTGTTTTAAGCTTGTATCAATGCATTGTTGACCAACAAGGAGAATCTTATTTTTGTGAAATTTCCCTTTGTATAAATATTTTTTATATGCACCATTTACTTTTAAATATAAATATTTGGATAAAACCTCTCCAGTTTCAATTAACTCATGAAAAAACATGAGTGCATCATTTTTTGAACGCATTGACAAATGTTCAAAAAATTGTTCGCCATTTTCTTTAATAAGTTTATCGCCATTCATATTACTTTTGATAATTTTCCCATTTAAAGCTACACAAAAACGAACCTCTAAAGACAATTCATTTTCAAACCATTGATCGTTTAGGGTAGAAACACAAGATTCAGAATCGCGCCGAATAATAATCCCTCCCCTCTGTGACAAAACATAATCAAAATAACTATAACAATTATTATACAGAAACAATAATACTTTACATAGAATGAAAAGAAAGTATCTATAGACAAAGTCTGCGGGTGTCTTGTCACCTTATTACGATTTCGATCATTTCTTGTTGATTCACACTTTGGGTGCTCCTACATATCATATACAAGAATATTTCAAGAAAGTGATTGGAGAGGTGAACTTGAGTGAATCAAATGATTAGACAGTTTGTAAATCAAAAAATCAATCATATAACACCCCAAGAATTATTGCAGCTAAGCCAACAATACGGTTTTGATCTTTCAAGGACCCAAGCTGAAAAAATCTCCAAACTGTTAAGAGGAAAGAATATTGATATTTTTAATGACCGGGATAGGCATCAAGTACTACAAAATGTATCACAAAACATTGATGCTAATCTCGCAACAGAAATTAACCGTATGTTTAATGAATTTATGTAAATAACAAGCGATAATCAATAACACGAAGAACTCTTCGTGTTATTGATTAGTTATGTCCTCTATTAAATGCTCATTAAACGTTTCATTCTTAAGCATATCGATTTCAAATTTATAAGGCGGTTTTTTATTTTTTTTATCTTGACCTACATATGGCGTCTCTAAAATTTTAGGCAGATCTTTTAGCTGATCATGGTGCACAATATAATTAAGAGCATCAAAGCCAATATGGCCCATGCCAATATTTTCATGGCGGTCTTTGCGCGCACCGCATACATTTTTGCTGTCATTAATGTGTACAACTTTTATCCTGTCTAAACCAACAATTTTATCGAATTCGTTAAGTACTTCGTCAAAATTTTGTACAATATCATAGCCGGCATCGTGAGTGTGGCACGTATCAAAACATACAGAAAGCTTGTCATTGCAGCGGACACCATTAATAATCTCAGCCAAATGTTCAAACCGGTAACCGCATTCCGAGCCTTTACCTGCCATCGTCTCTAAAGCAATTTGCACCTTATCATCTTTACTTAAAACCTCATTGAGCCCTTCAATGATTTTTTTAATTCCTGCTTCTTCTCCCTGACCGACATGGGAACCCGGGTGTAAAACAATTTGTTTAGCTCCTATTGCTTCGGTACGGTCAATTTCTTTTCTCAAAAAGGATACACCGATTTCAAAAGTCTCGGGTTTTACTGTGTTTGCGATATTAATAATATATGGCGCATGGACGACAATATCTTTAATACCGTGCTTTTCCATATGTTCACGGCCTGCTTCAATATTAAGTTTCTCAAGGGCTTTTCTTCGTGTATTTTGCGGAGCACCGGTATATATCATAAATGTTGAAGAACCATAAGATGCAGCCTCTTCACTTGCACCTAATAACATTTTGTCGCCGCTCATGGAAACATGTGAACCAATTTTCAACAAATCTAAACACTCCTCTCACGACCATTCTAACACATTCCTTAAAGGTTAGAAATTATATATTGAAAGCATTTAAATGTTTCGAAGCTAGGCTTTTTCTCCAACTTCTCACTTCTAACCTCCAACTTCCAGAATAGACAACACTTATCCCCTGGCAAAAGCATAAGATAACATAGGTACTAGAGGTTAGATATTAGATGTTGGATGTTAGATTTTTGTAAAGCTTCGAAGCTAAGCTTATTCTCTAACTTCTTACTTCTAACATCCAACTTCTAGAATGGAAGGAGTGACGACATGTTTCCTTTTAGGCAAACACAGCAAATGCCAGTGCAGCCAACAAATATGATGCCACAAAATATGATGCCGCAAAATATGATGCAGCCATTTATGGGAGGCGGGTTTCCAGGTCAAGCCGCATCAGGATTTCCTCAAGCTGCCTCAGGATTTCAAACAGGTACGCAAGGGGCTTCCGGAGGATTACAAGGATTAGGGCGATTATTTAACTCAGGCAATGCACTTGGTTCGGGTAATGCGCTTGGTGCCGGCAACACACTCAGCAGTATGGGCAACGCCCTGGGTTCTGGTATGTCCGGATCCGGCGGCGGCATGTTAGGAATGTTTTCAAACTTGCAAAAAGCGGTTAAAACAGCTCAAACCGTTATTCCAATGGTTCAGCGATTCGGTCCAATCGTAAAAAACGCACCTGCACTATTTAATATGATGAAAACATTCAGGGAAATTAATAAAGCCGGCGACAGCGATACGGACAATGAACAAAATAATGATACAGGTACTGAAGAAACAAATTCTGATACCGCCGCTGAAAAAAAAGACGATAATAAATCAAAAGAAAATGACTCTAATAAAACAAAATCTAAAAAAGATAATTCACAGAAAACTGATCAGAAATCTGCAAAAGAAAACAAGCATGATAAAAAAGAAAAAAGACAAACTGCAAGTAAAAAGGCAGATAAAAAAACTTCCACTCCTAAACTATATATATAAAAATTGATTCATTGTCTTATGATGACGCCTCCTTTATAATAATGAGAGACAAGTAAAATGATTTTTCTTCAGCTTCAATAAGGAGGCTATTTTTTATGGATGTTACTAAAGTGTCACCAAGAGGCTATTGTTATGGTGTTGTGGATGCAATGGTTATCGCAAGAAAAGCAGCGATGAACAAAGATTTGCCAAGACCTATTTATATCTTAGGTATGATTGTCCACAACAGTCATGTCACTGATGCTTTCAAAGAAGAGGGTATTATTACTCTTGATGGAAAAGAAAGAATTGAATTAATGAAAGATATAGATCACGGTACAGTTATTTTTACGGCCCACGGCGTTTCACCGGAAGTTCGTCAATTAGCTGAGGAAAAGGGTTTAACAACGATTGATGCCACCTGTCCTGATGTAACCAAAACCCACGATCTTATTGAAAAAAAGAAAGAAGAAGGCTATCAAGTCATTTATATTGGTAAAAAGGGTCACCCTGAGCCTGAAGGGGCTGTCGGGGTAGCTCCGGACATTGTCCATCTTGTGGAAACCCATGCAGACGTAGATCAATTAGATATAAAAACGGATAAAATAATTATAACGAATCAGACAACAATGAGCCAATGGGACGTTCGAGAAATCATGAATCATATAAGAGAAAAATATCCGCATGCAGAAATTCACAACGAGATTTGTTTGGCAACACAAACAAGACAGGAAGCTGTTGCGGAACAGGCCAAAGAAGTTGACTTGCTGCTTGTTGTCGGTGACCCAAGAAGCAATAATTCAAACCGTCTTGCCCAAGTGTCTGAAGAAATAGCCGGGACAAAAGCCCACCGGATTGCCGACCTTTCAGAGCTTCAATTAGATTGGCTGAAAGGCGTTAATAAGGTTGCGGTAACTGCCGGCGCTTCCACTCCGACACAATTAACAAAAGAAGTTATTCTTTTTCTTGATCAATATGATCCAAATGACCCTTCAACATGGAATACGGAATCAAAAGCCCGCAGCAAAGATATTTTGCCGAAAATAAAAATCAAAAAGAAGCCAAAAATAACAGATTAAAGAAAACTTGCCGATTGGAAAGCCTGAAAAGGCGTAGACAAAGGCCTAGTTGCCAAGATATACTTTCTGATAGGTAAAATAAACGGTCGATATAAAATCGACCGTTTTTAATATCGTTCAATGGTGCTATACTCTCCACGTTTTAAATGAAAGTAAACGGGTTTGTATTAACACTGGACTCAATCACAATGGTCCCATCATAACCTGAAGATTGAATGACTTCTTTGAAGAACCGGCTGACGCCTTCTTTTACAACTTTTTCAATATGGTGACCCGCATCAATGACATTCAGATCATGAAGAATTGCGTCATGGGCTGTATGATAATAGACATCCCCTGTGATAATAACATCCGCACCTTTATACTTAGCAAACGGTATTAAGCTATTACCGTCACCGCCGGAAACAGCCACTTTTTTTACTTTTGTGTCCGGGCTGCCTGTTATGCGGACTCCGTCAAGATCAAAGCATTCTTTGACATGCTCAGCAAGTTCTTTTAATGTCATTGAATCGGTTAGCTCTCCAATCCTTCCCAACCCAAAAGCCTTACCTTGATTATTCAATGAATAAATATCATAAGCAACTTCTTCATAAGGATGACTGGCTAACATTTTATTTACAGTACTTTTTAACAAGGGTTCAGGAACAATGGTTTCGATCCTTATTTCTTGAACTTGTTCCAGTTCGCCTTTTTTCCCAATATAAGGATTCGTACCTTCTTCAGGTAAAAAAGTCCCGGTACCTTGAATATTAAATGTACAATGGCTGTAATTGCCGATTGCCCCGGCGCCGGATGCACCAATCGCTTCACGGACTATGCCTGCATGGCTTTCCGGCACAAAAACTGATAATTTATATAACGGTTCAGTATAAGTCGGTTTTAAAATTTGGCAATTTTTCAGACCTAGTTTATTTGCCAGCATATCGTTAATTCCGCCTTCTGCAACATCTAGGTTAGTATGGGCTACATATACGGCAATATCATGCTGCAGAAGTTTAGAAACGATTTTACCCTGACCGCTGTCTGTACGAATATCTTTTAACGGTCTAAAAATAACTGCATGGTGGGCAAAGATTAGATCAACATTTTTTTCAATTGCTTCGTCTGCAACATTTTCTAAAATATCTAAGGTAACCATGACTTTTTTCACTTTTTTATTAAGTGTTCCAATCTGGAGACCGATCCTGTCATTTTCAAAAGCTAATTTTTTCGGTACCCAGTCTTCAAAAGCTTGAATCAAGGTTTGTCCATGAATGAATTGTCCCAATGTAATCCCCTTTCTATAAGAGCAGCCTTTTTGTTAAACTGTTGTTTCTTTTGAAGAATTTCTTCTGTTTGCTCCGTTTTATCAAGTGACTTTAAGATGTTTTTAACCTTTTGAAGTTCAATTGCCCATTTCTTTGCAAATATTTTATCCTGCTTCTGCAAGAGGAATGGCCCCATCAAGCATTCTATTTCGGAAAGATTAACAGGTTGAGCAGTTTGTGAGGAAATAAGCATTTCATAAATATGCCCATCTTCCTCAATGATATCTTCGTTTGTAATCGTCCAACCATTTGAAGACAGCCACTCCCGAACTGTATCAGAAGCAACATTCGGTTGAAGGATAAGCGTTGTTTCACGGGTGAGCTTATGAGATCCTTCATCAAGAATTTTTCTAATTAGACTGCCGCCCATCCCCGCAATGACAACAACGTCAGTCTCACCCCGGTCAATAACCGCAAGCCCATCTCCCAAACGGACAGAAATTGCTTTTTCCAAACCAAGCGACTGAACCGTACGTAAAGCTGATTGAAAGGGACCTTCATTAACTTCCCCGGCTATCGCCCGGTTGATTAGCCCTTTTTGATAAGCATAACAAGGCAGATAAGCATGGTCTGACCCAATGTCACTCAGTGTTTTTGCATGACTTGGTATGTAAGATGTTAAGCGCTGTAATCGCTTTGATAACTGAATCTGTTCCATATAACCACCGTAATTATCTATATTTTATTTTCATTAACTATCATACCATACCCCGGCCTATAACCAAATGACACAAAAATAACGATCCTAAAAACAGGATCGTCTTAATCATATCATCTTATTTATTTTTTCTTAGACAGCCAATCAGCCACTTTTTGTGCCTCTTCGCCTTGAATAACATTTGCCGGCATGCCGCCGCCGCCATTTTTAATTTGTTTTAAAATTCTGTCCTTGGAAATCTTTTTACCGATATGTTGGAGATTTGGCCCTGCTCCGCCTTGAAGGTTTTGTCCATGACAAGATGAACAATTTTGCTTAAATATTTCTTCAGGCTTTACATTTGCTGTATCTGACTTTCCCGCCTTCTCCGCTTGGCGATCTTGTACAATATTACCGCCCCATACCGACAATACTATAACAAATATAATGCCCAAAACAGCGATAATACCGAACGGTACAAGTGGATTCCGCTTCATTTAGCAATCCCCCTATGTAACATAATTTTTGTACAAGCACGGCAAATTTATAAATATTATTTCTCTTTATATTTTACTGTAAATTCTAAATAAATAAAAGTCCAGATAAAAAAGTCATGATATTGTCACAGTAAAGAAAACTCCGCCCTTACTGAAGGCGGAATAACTAAGACATTAATGACTATTTTTCTTTAACAGCCAATCTCCCGGGCAATAACCATCCTTTGCACTTCAGATGTTCCTTCTCCTATTTCAAGCAATTTGGCATCTCTAAGATAACGTTCAACTTTATATTCTCTCATATAACCATTGCCCCCATGAATTTGAATGGCATCACGGCAAACCTCCATACAAATTTCCGATGCATATAATTTACACATTGAGGCTTCTTTTGAAAATTTCTTTTCTTGATCTTTTAACCATGCCGCTTTATAAACCATGTTACGGGCAAGCTCTATTTTTAATGCCATATCTGCTAATTTAAATTGAATGGCCTGGTTTTTGGAGATTGATCTTCCGAATTGCATCCTTTGTTTTGCGTAGTTAAGAGCATCTTCGTATGCTGCTTGGGCAATGCCTACAGCCATAGCTCCTATACCGATTCTTCCGCCGTCTAATGTTATTAGGAATTGTTTAAATCCTTCGCCGCGTTTTCCTAAAATATTTTCTTCAGGAACGCGTACATTTTCAAGAAAAAGCTCTGTTGTATTTGAAGCGTTTAAACCCATCTTTTCATAGGGTTCAGTTATAGAAAAACCATCGGCATCTGATGGAACGATAATAGCGCTTATTTCTTTTTTTTCATTTAATCGGGAGGTAATGGCAGTCAAGGGTATAACCTTAGCATACGATGCATTTGTAATAAAACATTTGCTTCCGTTAATAACCCATTCTCCACCGTCTAATTTTGCTTCTGTTTCTGTGCCGCCGGCATCTGAACCGGCGTTTGGCTCTGTCAATCCAAATGCTCCTAAAGCCTCTCCTTGGCATATGGGTACTAAATAATCTCTCTTTTGTTCTTCAGTCCCGAATAAATTTAATGGCGCTCCCCCAAGTGAGACATGGGCAGAATATGTAATTCCCGTAGAGCCGCACGCCCGGCTTAATTCTTCAACGGCAATGGCAAAACATATCGTATCAGCTCCCCCGCCGCCATATTCCTCTGGAAAGGGCAAACCTAATATGCCAAGCTGACCGAGCTGTTCAAAAATCTCTTTCGGAAAAGTCTTATCTCTATCTCTTTGTACAGCACCGGGTGCGACAACTTCATCAGCAAACTCTTTCATCACTTTTTTTATCATGCTTTGTTCACCTGTTAAATTAAAATCCATGCTTCTCTCCTCCCATCACTTATGTATACGCTTACAATCAATTATAAAATAAAAAGGCGTGTTATTTCAATCTTTTAAAAAATTTAAATATTAACCCCAAAAATAAACCCTCTATAAACATAGAAGTCTCAAGGGTTTATTTTAAACACCGCATAATGGATAAATAATAATTTACAAATCTCGATAAAAGATGTATTTGCAAATCATAAAAAAAGTCAGTAAAATAAATGACAAGATAACAAAAAAGTTTACTTCAAAATGAAGTAAACTTAAGAGGATGTTTAAAAACGTCTATTCTAAAAAGTCTTTAAGCTGCTTACTGCGGCTTGGATGGCGCAGCTTTCGAAGGGCTTTAGCTTCTATTTGCCTAATACGCTCTCTTGTGACACCGAACACCTTTCCAACTTCTTCTAAGGTTCTTGTTCTGCCGTCATCTAAACCAAATCTTAAGCGCAGCACATTTTCTTCCCTGTCCGTAAGAGTATCAAGAACGTCTTCAAGCTGTTCTTTCAGCAGTTCATACGCAGCTGCATCTGATGGCGCCTGAGCATCCTGGTCTTCAATAAAATCGCCAAGATGGGAATCGTCTTCTTCGCCAATTGGAGTTTCCAGCGAAACAGGCTCTTGGGCTATTTTTAGAATTTCCCTTACTTTATCAGGCGGCAGTTCCATCTCTTTGCCTATTTCTTCAGGTGTAGGTTCCCGGCCTAAGTCTTGTAACTGTTGGCGCTGTACACGAATCAGTTTATTAATGGTTTCAACCATATGCACAGGTATTCTGATAGTTCGTGCCTGATCGGCAATCGCTCTTGTAATGGCCTGTCTAATCCACCATGTTGCATAAGTACTGAACTTGTATCCTTTTCTGTAATCAAATTTTTCAACGGCTTTTATAAGGCCCATATTGCCTTCCTGAATAAGATCAAGAAATAACATTCCCCTGCCTACATAACGTTTGGCAATGCTGACAACAAGCCTTAAATTTGCTTCTGCAAGGCGCCGCTTAGCTTCTTCATCGCCTTCTTCAATTCTTTGAGCAAGACTAATCTCATCCTCCGCAGATAATAAATCAACGCGCCCGATTTCTTTTAGATACATTCTGACAGGGTCATTAATTTTTACACCCGGCGGTACACTGAGATCATTAAGATCAAATTCCTCTTCTTTGTTATTTCCGGCATTGTCGGTATTATGAATATCTTCAAGGACATCAACTCCCTGATCCTCAAGATATTCATAAAACTCATCCATCTGCTCTGAGTCTTGATCAAATGGCGCAAGACGTTCTGAAATATCACTATATGAAAGAGCACCTCGTTTTTTCCCTAATTCAACAAGTTGTTCTTTCACTTGATCAATGGTTAATTCGTGGTCAGCCTTGCTTTGTTTCTCTGCCATTTGATCCCCTCCTTCCAATACTCTTAATTCTAATTTAACGTTCCTTTAAGTTCTTTCTTCATGGAGATAATCTCGGCCAGTAAGTTAGCTGCCAAATCTACATCATGATTTTGTTCGGCCTTTTTTCTTTCTTCTTCTTTTTCTTTAATGGCTTCGGCCTTCCCATGCTTTTTCACTTGGTCTATATAATCTTGTATTTCCTTTTCGGATGCGGATTCGTTAACTTGCATCATGGCAATATCGGAGGCAGCATTTTGTAACTCCGGGTCATTTAACCGCTGAACAAATAAGCTAATATCAGGCGGAGTGCCATCTTCATAAAACCCGTATAAATGTGCTGCAATTGCCTGATGAATATCAATATTAAATGAACCGCCAATTTGATCCCGGACAAGTTCTGCGATTTCCGCATCTTTCATCATATGAGCAAGCAATTGTCTTTCGGCCGTATGGTAAGCAGGATACAGTGTATTTTGTTTGACTATTTTAGATGCTGAAGCAGATGTGCGTTCATTTCCATATTTCTTTGTTTGCCGGTAAATTTGAAATTGCTGCTGTTTTAGAGCATCAAGCGATATAGAAAATTCATCGGCTAGCTGCCTAAGGTAATGATCTCGTTCAACAGCTTTCGTAAGCCCGGCTATCTCATGTAGTACATCTTCGATATAGCGCATCTGATCTCCTTCATCATAAAGATTTCGTCCTGTACGCAAGTAGTCCATTTTAAATGCCATGAGCGTTTGGCTAGCCCCTATTACATCGTTCCGAAAACGTTCACCGCCTAATTTGCTAATGTAGTCATCGGGGTCAAGATTCTCAGGCATTTTTGCAATTTTTATCGTCCTGCCGCTGTCTTTTAACATTTCCGCCGCACGGAACGAAGCCTCAATACCAGCCTTATCTGAGTCATAGCATATTATAATAGTTTCAGCGTTTCTTGTTAAAAGTCCTGCTTGTTCTTCTGTTAAAGATGTACCCATAGAAGCGACAGCATTCGTAACGCCTGCTTGATGGGCTTTAATAACATCAACATATCCTTCTAATAAAACAGCCTGATTTTTTTGTTTAATGGCGGAGCGAGCCAAATGATATCCGTAAAGAATATTTCCTTTATGAAATATATTAGACTCAGGCGTATTTATATACTTTGGTTTTTCATTTGTTAATATCCGTCCCCCAAAAGCAACGGTCTTTCCTCTTCGATCCCAAATTGGAAATATAATACGGTTTCTGAAACGGTCAAAGAATTTATTATCGAAGTTTCGTTTTGAGATAATCCCCGCTTTTTCTATAATGGGAAGCGGCAGACCTCTTTTTTGTAAAAACCGTGTTGCCATCTCCCATGAATCGACGGCATACCCAATTTGAAATTTCTCGATTGTTTCCTCTGAAAAGCCGCGCCTTATAAGGTATTCTTTTCCTTTTTGCCCATATTTTGAATTACACAGTACATAATGATAAAATTTTGTTAAGAGCTCAAGTGCTTGGTAAAGCATTTGCTTCTCTTGCTGGTTTTTATTATTTTTCTGTTTGTCTTGAATTTGTGAATCAGCTAATTCAATATGCGCTTTTTCAGCTAAAAACTGGACAGCTTCCGGAAATGAAAGGCCCTCAATTTCCATGATAAAGGTAAAAATATTGCCGCCCATATGACAGCCAAAGCAGTGGAAAATTTGCTTATCAGGCGATACAGAAAAAGATGGTGTTCGCTCATTATGAAAAGGGCAGAGCGCTGAATAGCTCTTTCCTTGCTTCTTTAATTGAACATATTCACCAATGATATCAACAATGTCCAAAGACTTTCGTATTTTTTCGATCGTTTCTTCCTGTATCCGCATAATCCCAACACCACCAATGGCATTTTACTCCTGTTAAGTATTACTTATATATTTGATGTTTATTTTGAGCAAATATTCATAAATGATGTTAATATAAATGGTTTAACAACTCTTCTAAGGCATTGTAAAAATTGTCCCGGTCCTGTCTTGTGAACGGCTTGGGACCCTTAATTCTGTTTCCTTGCGCCAATTGTTTGTAGGATAAATATCTTTTGTTCAATATATTAGGCATGTCCTTCTCTCTTATGGTATTCCCATGCGGCGTTAACACATATACCTGTTTATGCGTCAGCAAGCCGGCAAGTCCCATATCCTGGGTGACAACAATATCCCCTTCCTTAACGTTATTGACGATATATAAATCAGCGGCTTCTTTATCGGGATCAACAAACACCCATTCTTGTGTACGCTCAATCGAAAAATGCGAATAAGAAGCGACAAAAACTAACGATATCGGAAAATGAGTTGATAATTGACTAATTTCCTTTTTGACAGGGCATGCATCAGCATCAACGAAAAGCCTTCTCTCCTTATGCATATTATTTAATTTCTATATCCTCTCGTTAAAATCCTTCATGAAGGATCATGTTTAAATTTTGCGAAATTTGTCGAATAGAGATGGAAATAAACTATAATTGTTATTTTAATCACAAATATGTATTATAATACATTTAAAATACAAAGATCAATCAAAACAACAAATAATTTAATAAAAAATATAATACACCGGTAAATAACACGGTGTATCAATTAATTTACAATTGAATTATTTAACTAAAGCAAGAATTCTATTAGCTGTTTCCTCAACTGCCCGGTTTGAGACATCGATAATTCGGCAGCCGATTTTATTCATGACGTTTTCGAAATGATTTAACTCCTCTTTAATCCGGTTGATTTTGGCATAATTAGCAGTTGAATCAAGGCCAAGCGCTGCCAGCCTTTCTATTCGGATATGATTTAACTGTTCCGGACTGATACGCAAACCGAAGCATTTATCAGGATTTATTTTAAATAATTCTTCCGGAGGGTCTACTTCAGGTACGAGCGGTACATTGGCCACCTTATAACGCTTTAGAGCAAGATATTGTGATAAAGGCGTTTTCGATGTCCGGGATACGCCAATTAGAACAATATCAGCCTTTAAAATGCCTCTTGGATCTCTCCCGTCATCGTATTTAACAGCAAATTCGATAGCTTCCACTCTCTTGAAATAATCTTCATCAAGCTTATGGATAAGCCCCGGTTTATAACTGGGCTCCAGGTTAAAGATAGATTCCATTTTATTAATCGTCGGCGTTATAATATCAATACATTCAACATTATTCTCTTCAGCTTTTTGAACTAAATGGTTTTTCATTTCCGGAACAACAAGTGTAAATGCAATCAATGCCCTGTTCTCTTTAGCCGAAAAAATAATTTCATCGATCGTTTCAAGATCATTGACAAACGGGAATTTCTCAACATCAATATCCCTGTCCTTAAACTGTATCGCTGCCGCTTTTATGACCGATTCAGCAGTTTCTCCTACAGAGTCTGAAACAATATATACTTTTTTTACATAAATTGAATTTTTCATTTTTTATCCCCCTATGAGGTTAATCAAATTGTCCTTCCGCCAGTTCAACAAAAGCCCGGGTTACATTTGTTTTTGTTAATCTGCCGGTAACTTCCAGTCCCTTGTCTGTTTCTTTAACAACCGGCATGCCGTCGATTTGCCGTTCAATAAGAAGTTTTGCTACATCAATAATAAGATCATGACTATGACAAAAAGTGATATTAGGCATCCGGGACATGATGACACTAATTGGTATTGCGGAAAGGTCCTGATTCCCCAGGCTAGCCCGAAGCAAATCCTTTCGCGAAAGCGCTCCTATTAATACTCCGTCTTTATTGACAACAAAAAGAGTACCGACATCTTCTAAAAACATTGTACAAATAGCATCATACGCTGAAGCAGATTCTTCAACAACGACAGGTATAGATTGATAAGACTTTACGGTCATCCTTTTTACTTTATCTGTAAGAAGCTGAGATTGCGTTTTTCCAGTATAAAAATAGCCGACCCTTGGACGAGCATCTAAAAAACCCGACATCGTCAGAATGGCTAAATCCGGTCTCAGAGTTGCCCTTGTCAAATTTAGCTTCTCAGCAATTTGCTCGCCGGTTATAGGGCCATTTTCTTTTGTAATTTCAATAATCTTTTTTTGGCGTTCGTTAAGTTCCATCAATTCACCGCCCTTCTTATCCAAATGTCATCTAATTATTTATTATAATCGAAAAGCAAACAGGTTTTAACGAATTCGTTTAATAAATTTTATAAAATGCGAAACTCCTATTTCTTTTTTACGAAAAGAAATAGGAGTTAGCGCTTCTCTCGATTAATCAAATTTTTTTCAAATGAATCAAGTTGGTCTAAAAAACGTTTTGATTTAAGGTGCAACCCGGAATAATGATCGTAATAAGCTGTTAAGATTTGTTTTAATTCATTTTTTGTCTCTTTTTTAAGATCAACTTTACCTAACCTTTTTAAGTCAAAATGTTTAAATAAACGCAATAATTTTCCGGATGTTTGTGACATTGGAATATTGTAGTGGTCATTTTTAGAACAGCGCTGGCATATCAGTCCTCCTCCGGAAATTGAAAAATTAAACGGACCGTCTTGTAAACCGCATTGTATACAGCGGTCTAATTCCGGTTCAATCCCCGCTGCACTCAGCATTTTAACTTCAAATATCATTAATAAAACTTCCGGGTCGATGCCTTCATCAATGTAATTAAGTATTTGTAAGAGCAGTTCAAATAAGTACGGATTTTTGACGTTTTGATCTGTCAGTTTGTCTAACATTTCCACAATATAAGCGGCGTAAGCCATTTTATACAGGTCAGTCTTTAATTCACGAAAAGGAAGAAGGGGTTCACCTTGATGCAATACACCCAATCCTTTCCCTTTTTGGTAGAGAAACTGACCGTACATGAGAAGCTGACTGACTGCAGACAATTTACTCTTTGTTTTTTTAGCACCGCGGGCCATCAAACCGATTTTACCATGCTCCCTGGTAAATAAGGTAATAATTTTGTTTGTTTCCCCATAATTGATTGTTTTTATAATAATTCCTTCGGTTTTCTCCATCAAGGAACTTCACCTGCTTACAACTTTATTGTATCGGTTGATCCTCAATTTTCTCCCATTCATTTATTTCCATAACTTCATCATGTTCATTTTCCATTTCTTTTATCAATAGATAGGTGTCAATATTGCCAGTCATGCAAAAGACCTTCCACGTAAAGTCTAACATGATTTAAACCACCTTTCATATTTGCAACCCGTAATATTAGGATTTGTTAAATCTTCAAAAACATGATAAGGAAATTTTGTTAATTTAAATGGGTCAGTACTCGTCCTCGCCAAAACCAAAATCACGAAGCTGTGACTCTTTGTCACGCCAATTTTTTTGAACCTTTACCCAAAGTTCTAAAAACACTTTTGATCCGAGAAGCGATTCAATATCTGCTCTTGCAAGTGATCCGACTTTTTTGAGCATACTTCCTTGTTTTCCAATAATAATCCCTTTTTGTGAAGGCCGTTCAACAATAACAGCGGCTTGTATATATACGACACCGTTGTCTTTGCGTTTCATTTGGTCAATGATTACTGCAATAGAGTGCGGCACTTCTTCTTTTGTTAAATGGAGAATCTTTTCCCGAATTAATTCGGCAACTATAAATCGTTCCGGATGGTCTGTTACCTGATCCTCGGGGTAATATTTAGGCCCCTCCCCAAGATATGAAGTAATTTGTTCTAATAATGTATTCACATTATTGCCTTGAAGTGCAGAAATGGGGATCACTTCTTTAAAATCATACTTAGTTCTGTATTCTTCAATCAGAGGCAGCAGATGATCCGGATGCACTTTATCAATCTTATTTAAGATTAAAAAAACAGGTGTTTTAGCATTCTTAAGCAGATCAATAATATATTGGTCTCCTCTTCCATAACCTTGCTCAACATCTATCATAAAAAGCACTAAATCAACTTCATTTAGTGTATTTTGAGCAATCCTTGTCATATATTGACCAAGCTTATGTTTGGGTTTATGAATGCCTGGCGTGTCAATAAAAACGATTTGTGCATTGTCAGAAGTATAAATGCCTTGTATTTTATTTCTTGTTGTTTGGGCTTTATCACTCATTATGGCTATCTTTTGACCCAGTACATGATTTAATAGTGTTGATTTACCAACATTGGGTCTGCCGATTAGAGCAACGAATCCCGATTTGTATGGTTCTTGACTCATTAGGTTAAATCCTCCGCTAAAAATGCTCCAGGTAAGAGTTTTTCCACAGTAGTGTATTGTGTCTCACCGGAAAGGTTGGTTAAAATGACTTTCATATCAGGCGGACACAACTCAGCCATTACTTGCCTGCATGCACCGCATGGCGGTACAGGTCTCTTAGCATCAGCAATGACAGCAAGTGCCGTATATTCCTTTTCCCCTTCGGAAAACGCTTTAAAGATCGCTGTCCTTTCCGCACAATTACATAATGAGTAAGCAGCATTTTCAATATTAAAACCTGTGAACACTTGTCCACCTTTTGTAAGAAGGGCCGCGCCAACTTTATATTTGGAATAAGGAACATAGGCATCTTCACGCGCTTTCTTAGCAAAAGTCATCAATTCTTTATCATCCATTTGAATACCCCCTTTATCGAAAGCTTTATTATAATAGTGTCTTATATAATATCATAAAACCGATGATGACTGAAATAATGGAAAAGCATAAAACTGCCCCGGCCGCGGTATCTTTTGCGGCTTTGGCAAGCGGGTGCGGCTTTTGTGTCGTTAAATCCACCGCTCTTTCAATAGCTGTATTGACGAGTTCAAGGCTGATCACACCGCCGATAAGGATTAAAATAATCATGAAGTCCGTCAATGTTACATGAATCAAAATAGCCGAGACGATGACTATTATCGCCACAATTGATTGTATATGTAAATTCCTTTCCCGTTTAAAAGCTGAAATGATGCCTGAGAAAGCGAATGTTAGTCTTTTTAGAAAGTTGTCCGCTTCACGTTTTAAATTGAACACTTAATCAAACCTCGAAAGGCCAAAGGATTCTAAAATGTCATCCTGCAGGGTAAACATTTCTTTTTCATCCTTTTCGGTCATATGATCAAATCCAAGCAAGTGAAGAAAGCCGTGGATGACTAGAAATCCCAGCTCTCTTTGAAAAGAATGGCCGTAATACTCAGCCTGTTCATGGGCTTTAGGCAATGAGACGATAATATCACCAAGGACTCTTGGCGAGTTTTCGCCAATGATATCCACTTCGTCATCTCCAAGCTCTTCAAGCGCGAACGATATCACATCCGTCGGTTGATCTTTATTTCGATATTCAGCATTTATTTCCTGAATGCGTTTATTATCTACAAAAGTGACAGACAACTCTGCTTCATCATCAATGTTTAACCGGGTTGCAGCATGCTCTAATAAATCTATTGCAAGCTGTTGATCGGCTTTCTTTAATTCTTCAGTTTCATCATACATGTCGATCGTTAATATCACTTGTTATTCACCTTCTTATGATCCGATTCATCCGGATATTCAATACGGGAGTGGAAAACACCGTTTAGTGTTTCACAGATAGATTCTTTAACCATTCGAAGTTCATTTAATGTAATATCGCACTCATCGAATTGACCATCCTCTAACCGTTCATTAAATATCTTTTGAACCAATGATTCGATTTTCATAGGAGTCGGCTTGGCCATCGACCTAACAGCCGCTTCAATACTGTCAGCTAATTCAATAACAGCAGCTTCTTTTGTTTGCGCTTTGGGTCCTGGGTAGCGGAATTCACTTTCAAGAACTTCCTGGTCTGTATTTTCTTTCGCCTTATAATAAAAATACTTGAGTAAAGTTGTGCCGTGATGCTGCTCGGCAATCTCAATAATTTCCTTTGGCATATGATGCTTTCGCAAAATATCGGCACCATCATAAGGATGTGAAATAATAATTGTCCGGCTGAGCTGCGGCGATATTTTATCATGCGGATTGTCATGATTAAATTGATTTTCAACAAAGAAGCGGGGACGTTTTGTTTTGCCTATATCATGATAATAGGCAGCTACCCTTGCAAAAAGACCGTTAGCCCCTATCACATCACAAGCTCTCTCAGCAAGATTGGCGACCATAACACTATGATGATAGGTCCCGGGCGCTTCCATTAAAATTTTCCGCAATAAAGGATGGTTAGGGTTTGATAATTCAATAAGTTTTATGGGCGATAAAATGCCGAACGTCGCTTCAAAGAATGGCATAAGCCCGAATGTCAAGACAGTTGACAAAAGACCGGAAAGAAAAGCAAAACCAAGGGTTAAGCTTGTTTCATAAAGATGAAGCGTTCCGTTTTGAATAAAAATTAAACCCGCTACAATGACAACATTAATAATTGAAATAATAAAACCGGTTTGCACCAGCCTAAATCGTGTACCATGGCCTTTAAGAGCAAATACGCCTGCCAATGATGACAGTAATAGATAAACGCCCATAGGCATGTCAAACACATTTGTTGATGATGCTTCGCCAAACATTAAACTGCCGCATAAACCAAACACAGCACTTGAGACAATGGCAAGCCGTTTATTAAGAAGCATTCGAATCAGCCAAGCCCCAGTCGCGATAGGAACCACGTAATTAATTCCAACAATATGCGTATTTTTCAGAATGCTGTCCAACTTAATTAATAACAATATAAAAATAAATATAACCAGAAAGATTAACAACCGTGTCACGTCAGGTGCACCTTGCTTTGTTTTAAAATGCTGACATTCTATAATCAGCAAGGCTGTTAAAAACAGAACAAAAATAGCAAGACCGACAAATGGCAGGGCCTTTAAATGGTTGTCTAACAATCCGACAACTTTTAATTTGTGCATAACGTCGCGGGTGATTAATTCGCCTTTTTTTACAATGACTTCTCCTTGATGGATAACGACATTATCCACCTGCCTCGCAGCTTCTTCCTTATTTCTTTTAGTTGCGCCGGCGTCAAACACATAGTTGGGTACAATCGAATCTTTCAAAATGTTAATCATCGCCAGGCGCATTTCCTTAGATGTAACAGATGAAGGAATCATTTTCGAAGCATCCTTTTGGACGCGGTCAAGATCACTCCATTTAATTTTATTATTCATCGTTTCATAAATGGCCGTATTAACCATATCCTGCGCTACAGATAATTCATTGTCTGAAGCTTTTAAGAGCGTCTCGATTGTATGATCTGAAAGCTCATCATTTGATGAATCAGACAGCTTATCTCTCACCTTTTTAACATTTTCTTTCATAGAAGACGAGCTATGCTTATCAGACTTGCTTTTGACCTCATTTATCACATCAAAAATATCGCCGGCTTTCTCAACTTGCATGAGAGCGGCATCTTTCTTATAAACATAAGTTGATGGCGCCGATTCTATTGCTTCTTGCTGTTTGACCTTTGTTGCTTGTTTATCAATGGTTTCAACGGGGGATTGAATATCATACTTTGCAATGTCGTGCAGATGGACATTAAGCTTTTTTGGAATCACTGAATTGATCATTGCAATGTACATTGCAATGCCAAGGAGGACATATATCCCCCAAATAAAATATGGCTTACCTGCAAAATGCCTCCAATCCTTTCCTGAATCCTTATGCTTCATGTTCATCCTCCTGCCAAGTATGCGATATTCAATAATCTCTCTTGTTATCTTTAAGAGATTGTTTAAGCAACGTCTGTAAGCTTGTTAACCTTCATACGCTTCAATAATTTTTTGCACTATTGGGTGGCGTACAACATCTATGCTTGAAAGCTCTATAAAAGAAATACCTTTAACATTCTTTAAAATTTGACTTGCCGTATTTAAACCGGATGATTTCCCTTTTGGCAAATCAACTTGGGTAATATCACCCGTGATAATCATTTTTGAACCGAATCCTAGACGGGTCAAAAACATTTTCATTTGTTCATTTGTCGTATTTTGGGCTTCGTCAAGAATGACATAAGCATCTTCCAGCGTTCTTCCTCTCATATAGGCAAGCGGAGCAATTTCAATCGTTCCCCTATCAATGAGGCGCAGGGTATGTTCCGCCCCCAATACATCATGAAGTGCATCATATAGAGGTCTTAAATATGGATCCACTTTTTCCTTAAGGTCTCCGGGAAGAAAACCAAGACTTTCTCCGGCTTCAACCGCTGGTCGAGTCAGGACGATTCGTTTGATATCACCTGATTTTAAAGCTGTAACGGCCATTACAACAGCCAAATAAGTTTTTCCGGTTCCTGCAGGTCCTATTGCGAAAACCATATCATTCTTTCTCATTGCATTTATGTATCTCTTTTGCCCAAGCGTTTTAACGCGAATGGCTTTTCCCTTTGCATTAACAGTTATTTCCTCGTTGTAAATGTTATTTAACTCCTCAATCATCCCTTCTTTGGCCAATTGAATAGCATAGACAACATCCCGCTCAGTTATTTGTTTGCCTTGTTTTATAAGGTCTAATAAGGCATTTAGAACCGTCTCTGCAATTTGAACATCATGATGTTCACCGGAAATATTGACGGCGCCGCCTCTTGTTACGATTGACAAGCCTAAAGTATCTTCTATAACTTTTAAGTTAGCGTCACTCGGGCCGAATAAGGAAATAGCCTCATTTGCTTTTTTTATTTCTAAATCTATTGTATATAATTGGCGTTCTGACAAATTACTCAGTCTCCTTGAATCAATATCATCATGTTTACCTTAGTTTACCATATAAGAACCCTCTAATTCCAACCTGAATAAGAAAAAGGACAGCCGGTCATTCTTGGCCATCCTTTTTTTTCTTCTTTTCCTTTTCTATTTGTTCTTTAACCTTCGCTGGATCAATAGCTTCTGCTTTTGCAATATTTTCATAGACAATATAATGGATTGTCAACTTCATTTTCCCATTATTAATTTCTTTTTTATCAATATTTTGCGAGACAATTTTAGATTTTAACGGAAGTTGTGATTTTAATTTTTTGTAGGCGGCTTGTTTTCCTTCTTGAAGAGCTTGTGTTTCTGTAAGCTTCCGATCGTTGTCTTCGCTTTCCCGGTAAGTAATACGTTTATAAGCGATAGGCAAGTCCCAAAATAGAAAATGAACCGGTTTCCTGGTTACTTCCCGATCATAATGTTTAAAAGGCTTGTTTTTTAATCCCCATAAAGGACAATTCCAACCAAAAAGCTGAAGTTGACGTTTAGTATAAGTTTCCCCTGTATAAGTTTTGTAGCGGGATTGTAAAGGAACTGTTGTTTTAGACAGGTACCAGGTTTCTCCAATTACTTTGCCTTTAGCAGCGGTCGGCTTTGGGGCGGATTCTTTTCCAATTAATCCCGATATTAAAATTTGTCCCGGCTTAACAAATTGATCCTGTTCAACCATTGGTTGTCCTTTTTCAGCAAAAATTTTATGGACAATGGCTTTCTTAGTTGCAACAAGATGCCTTGGGCCAAATACTTTTTCTTTTTTTGGCAACTCCTTTTGGACCAGGTCAATATGATAAGTTGTCCCATCTCTCGACACACCGAGCCACGTTACCTTTTTCAGGCGGCCTGATAATTCACTTTCAATTTTTTCAGTAGATGGCAGAAAGAATTCAAAGGCGCCAACATGAACATCCATTTTATTGAGTATTGTCTTAATTTCAGATTCCAGCTTCGGATCGGCCCCGTTTATATCGATACGCCAAACAATGTTTGATAAAAAGAACAGGGCTGCAAAGAAAAGGACGAATCCGCTTATAATCCCTAATCTGGACATCAGCTTTTTATAAAGAAACGGCAAACCGACTCTATCAATAAAATGAATCCGGCAATCGGTTGTTTTTAAAACAGGTTTTATTTTTTTTATATCACTAAGGAGGATGTAACAGGTAATTGTCGTCTTATCAATCCTTTTAATATCCCATATTGAAATCTGTTCCCGAACACAGCGATTGATAAATTGTTCAGTAAGCCGGCCGCTGATTGAAACTTTGACATGACCATAGACTGTCTCATTCCAATTTTTTTTCATGCCATCTCCTCCAATTTGTACTATCAAATTTATATCCCGACCATGGAAGTGGGTTCGGCACAGAGCCAAGACAAGTTGCTATTATTAGTTCATCCGGTCTCTGTCTGGCCCTTAGATTTGCCAATAGGCAAGTTCCCGTTAATCTTCTAAGAATTGAACCTTCTGAATAAATCCTTCCAGCAATATTTCTTCAGGCAAAATAGCTTTAAGAACGAAGTCTTTACCGATGATTTGCAGCTGACCTTGTTTCATAGATAACCGAAGCTCCTCATTGGAAAATGATAAAACACCTTTATGATTTTCTATATATATATGTAATTGGCCAATCATTGTAATCCGGGGTAAGTCCATGACCACATCTGCGGGCATGTCGGAATGGTTAACAAACCACTTTTTGAAATTGTCGCGCCACTTCTTCATCTCCGTTCACCCACCTCTTTATTCATTTTTATGAAAGAACCTGTATGACTATCACTGAATCAATCACAAAAAAAGTAAGCATCGCAGCGATGCTTACTTTTCCGTTTGACGGTTGACGTTTGAGTCCGACATCATGATTGATTCGGTTGTCAGATTGTTACTCCGTATTTTTTGATACTTTTGAATTGAAGGGTGTGGCCGAAACGCCCGCGGCTTGTCGAGACACTCTGATAATATAAATGCGTCTGCAAAACTCTGCTTTGAAATAATAGGCGCTTTTGAATGATGGGAACTCTCCCCCCCATGTTCCTTTAAATAAACCGGTCTTACGGAATTAAGTTTATTGTCATTTGCAGGGTGTTTCAACGCCTTTTTCTTTTGCTGCTGTCTATTTCCGGAAGGCTTTGGCTTCGGTTTTTGCTTTGAAGTGATTTGTTTATGATGCTGGTGCTTATATTTATTTGAGTTTGATCGATAGGTTGTTTGAGTCTTTTTTATTGTTTTTTTCTTGTTATCATTTTTATCTTTCATTTTTTGCGTAAAGGCGCTGGCAATGATAAGAACGATGATCGTAATAATTATTGAGGTCACAAGAAGTCATCCCTATCTTTTTCTGTCATCTTTGTTATCGTGGTTAACTTCGCCGACAGCGCTGCGCATTTCTGTATCTGCCTTAATATTATTGTAATTCATATAATCCATAACGCCCATATGGCCTTCTTTTAAAGCTTTTGCCATTGCAAGAGGCACTTCTGCCTCTGATTCTACGACTTTGGCATGCATTTCTTCGACTCTTGCTTTCATTTCTTGTTCCTTGGCAACAGCCATAGCCCGGCGTTCCTCAGCTTTTGCTTGAGCAATATTTTTATCAGCTTCAGCTTGTTCTGTTTGTAAGTGGGCACCGATATTTTTGCCGATGTCCACATCAGCTATATCAATGGAAAGAATCTCAAATGCTGTCCCCGCATCCAAACCTTTTGACAATACCGTTTGCGAGATAAGATCCGGGTTTTCTAAGACTTTCTTATGGCTGTCAGAGGAGCCAAGTGTACTGACAATACCCTCACCAACCCTGGCTATAACCGTCTCCTCTCCTGCACCGCCGACAAGGCGGTCAATATTAGCCCTAACTGTAATTCTTGCTTTAGCTTTCACTTCAATACCATCCATAGCAACCCCTGCGATAAACGGCGTTTCAATAACTTTTGGATTAACACTCATTTGTACGGCTTCCAGTACATTACGGCCGGCTAAATCAATCGCCGCGCATCTTTCAAAGCTTAATTCAATATTTGCGCGGTGTGCAGCGATAAGCGCATTGACAACCCGGTCAACATTCCCTCCTGCAAGATAATGACCTTCAAGCTGATTCGTACTTAGCTGCATGCCTGCCTTTACTGCTTTTATTAAAGGATTTACAACACGGCGCGGAGTAACCCGGCGCAGTCTCATACCCACTAAAGTAAAAATACCGATTCTAACGCCGGCGGCTAATGCTGAAATCCAAAGCATAATCGGAACAAAGGTAAAAAAGATTGCTAACAAAACAATAATGACAACTGCAATAATGAGCACTGATATAGTTCCCATTGTAATAACTCCCTCCCCATTTTAATAAAATAAAATAAATTAAAAAGTCAGTCAGCCCCATTCTATTATACGGTATAAATAGGCTTAAGTTCCAAATTTTTATTAAAACTTCATAAAGAAAACTTGCTTATACTTTCCAATGTATAAAAAAAATACCTTGCAGTAAGCAAGGTATTTTCTATGATAATTTACTTTGGACAATTTTGCTGACTTGACTGCCGTCAGCACGTCCTTTTATTTTCGGCATGATGGCGCTCATGACTTTGCCCATATCGGCTTTTGATGAGGCGCCGACCTCTGATATCGTTTCATCTATAATGTCCTGAAGTTCTTGATCAGATAACTGTTCAGGCATATACAAATCGATCACAGCAATTTCTTTTTTTACACCATCGACTAAATCTTGGCGTCCTGCATTCTCAAACTCTTGGAGGGAGTCTTTCCTCTGTTTGAGTTCTCGGGATAAGACAGTTAACGCTTCATCTTCCGACAGTTCCTTACCGAGCTTGATCGATTCATTTTGCAGCGATGCTTTAATCATACGAATAACAGATAATTTAACTTTATCTTTATCCTTCATCGCTTGCTTCATATCTTCAGTAAGACGATCAATAAAGCTCATCAGAACACCCTTCCTAGAACTTACGTTTCTTACGTGCCGCCTCAGATTTTTTCTTACGGCGAACACTTGGCTTTTCATAATGCTTGCGCTTTTTAACTTCTGCTAATGTACCAGATTTAGACACAGAACGCTTAAAACGGCGAAGAGCGTCTTCAATGGATTCATTCTTGCGTACTTTAGTTTCAACCATCTTGTGTTTCCCTCCCTCCAAATCGCACCGCTAAGGGACATAAATATAATGTCTTTTGTCATTATATACGAATAGCAATAATTGGTCAACTTACTTTACACCGTTTTAAATATTACTTTTATAAGTTTGCGGCAGTTTTTTGACCTTGATCCAAGACTCTGACAAATTGCCCTTCATTATACGGATATCCGGCCTTAGTAATTTTGACGCGGACAAGTTTTCCTTCCATATCCGGCGCAGCAGGAAACTTTACTTTTAAATAATTATCTGTATAACCGACATATAGACCTGTCGAAGCGTCCTTTTTAAATGGTTCTTCCGGAATCACTTCTAATACTTCATTTTCATACTTCGATGCATATTCTTTCGCTAATTGATTTGATAGCGAAATAAGCCGTGTAACGCGCTCGTGTTTGATCTCATCCGGCACTTGATTATCCATACGTGCTGCCGGTGTGCCTGTACGCTGTGAATAAGGGAAGACATGAAGCTCAGCAAATTTAAGATCCCTGATGAATTCATAAGTTTCATTGAATTCTTCTTCTGTTTCCCCTGGAAATCCGACAATAACATCGGATGTTAAAGCAAAGTCAGGCAATGCAACACGAAGCTTTTCAATTTTTTCCGCAAAAAACTCTGTTGAATATTTTCTTCTCATTCTTTTCAGTACAGAATTTGATCCGGATTGCAGAGGAATATGCAAATGACGCGCAATAATATTGGAATTATCGATAACTTCAATGACCTCATCCGTGACTTGGCTCGCTTCAATCGAAGAAATTCTAATTCGATTAATCCCATTAACTTTAGCCTCGAGATCCCGAAGTAATTGAGCAAAATTATAATCTTTCATATCCTCGCCGTAACCAGCTGTATGAATCCCGGTCAGGACAATTTCTTTATAACCTGCATCTACAAGTTTTTGTGCCTGTTCAATAACGGACTCAGGTTTGCGGGATCTTAAAAGACCTCGTGCCCAAGGAATAATACAGAAAGTGCAGAAGTTGTTACAGCCTTCTTGTATTTTAAGAGATGCCCTCGTTCTATCTGTAAAGGACGGTACTTCCAGCTCCTCATAGACACGTGCTTTCATAATGTTGCTAACGCCGTTAATCGGTTCGCGTTCCTTTTTGTATTGCTCAATATATCCAAGCATTTTCTCACGGTCCTGGGTTCCGACAACAATATCTACACCCGGGATAGCCATTACTTCAGCAGGTGAAGTTTGCGCATAGCAGCCCGTGACACAAATCACAGCATTCGGGTTTTGCCGAATGGCTCTGCGAACAACCTGCCGGCTTTTTTTATCACCGGTATTTGTAACCGTGCAAGTATTAATAACATAAACATCAGCCGCCGTCTCAAAATCTTTTCGTTCATAGCCGTTGTTTTGAAACAATTGCCAAATGGCTTCTGTTTCATAATGATTCACTTTACACCCAAGTGTGTGAAAGGCAACAGTAGGCATATTCATTCACCCCATTCCAATAATTCAAAATGATAGGAAGCAGCTGACAGCACATATAGCGGCGCTGTTTCAGTCCTTAAAATACGTCTTCCTAATCCGCAGCAAATAAACCCGGCTTTTGTGAGTTCATTAATTTCTTGTTCAGAAAGTCCTCCTTCTGGACCAATAACAACTAAAAGTTTCTCTTGTGCTCTCATTTTTTTAAAAAGTTCCGGAAGAGCATGCTGCTCACCGGCTTTTGCAGTTTCTTCATAGGCAACGATTTTTTGATGATAGTTTTCACTTATTTTAATAAGCTGAGCTATTGATACAGGCTCACTAATATCTGGTATATTCAAGCGATGTGACTGCTCAGCAGCTTCCTTAGCAATTTTTTTCAGTCTGGCGAGTTTTTTTTCAATTTTATTATCCGCCCATTTGCTGATTGACCGTTCAGCTTTAAAAGGAATAAATGCCTTTGCACCGCATTCTGTCCCTTTTTGTACAATAAGCTCCAATTTATCACCTTTAGGCAAGCCTTGGACGATAGTGACATGTATCGGCAGCTCTGTATTATTTTCAAACTTTTTAAGAATCTCTGCTTTAATTTGATCAGGCGTTATTGACCGGATTTCACACAGGTAGGCACTGCCTTCATTATCGGCGCAGATTAAACGGTCACCCTGGCCCATTCTCATCACTTTTTGAATATGTTTTGCATCATCACCAAAAAGCGTTGCCGTTTGGTCGCTGAGTTGTTCCTTTTCGATAAAATAACGTTGCATACTTGTCTTCTCCGTTACCGTTTTTCAGCAATTATCGCTACCCAGTCTTCTTTCTCCAAAACTTCATTTATAGCAAAACCGCTTGACTCTAACTTGTCTTTTACTTCATCTTTTTTATTTTTAATAATGCCTGAAGTAATAAAATAACCATCTGAACTTAGAACCTTTGCTGCGTCATCAGATAATCGAATCACGATTTCAGCTAAAAGATTTGCAACGATCACACGCGGCGCAGAGTCTGTTAAATTATCAAGAAGGTTATTTTGTTTAACTGTTACTTTATCTTGAACTTTGTTCAATTTAACATTTATTTTGGCTGACTGAACAGCAACATCATCCAAGTCAAACGCTAAAACCGATTCAGCGCCAAGCTTTGCAGCGGCTATACTTAATACACCGGTGCCAGTACCTACATCAATAACTTTATCACCTTGTTTAAGGACCTTTTCCAGAGCTTGAATACATAAAACAGTCGTTGGATGTGTTCCTGTCCCAAAGGCCATACCCGGATCAAGTTCTATTACCGTTTCATTTTGTCTTTCTTGTTTATATTCTTCCCATGTCGGCGTTATTGTAATACGTTCAGTTATTTTAACAGGCTTATAGTACTTTTTCCAGGCGGTCGCCCATTCTTCTTCATTGACTTCACTTATTGTTATTGTGTTTTCGCCCAAATCAATCTGGTGCAGCAAAAGGTTGTTAATAGCTTCCTTGATTTCATCGACAGTCTCGCCAAGAAAACTATTAACTGGTAAATAAGCCTTGACCAGTACACCTTCTACAGGATAATCACCCGGATTAAGATCATAGATTTCGCCATAAACGCTTGACCAGTCTTTTTGAAGGTCCATAGGATCCTCAATGACAACACCGCTTGATCCGGATTCGTGCAAAATATTTGCGATTGGCTCAACAGCCTCTTGGGTTGTATGAATACAAATTTCCGACCATTTCAAGTCCATGCAGCTCCATTTCTTCTAAAGAATGTTCAAATAGCCCGGGAAACATAGCGTCGATACAGTGAAGTCCGACAAGCTATGCCCGGTGATCTCTTTGAACAATATTTTTAATCCGCCTTAAAAGCACGTTTGACTTTTGAAAAGAAGTTTTCATTTTGTTCATCACTAATTGGATTTCCGCTTAGCTCTGATAATTCTTTGAATAATTCTTTTTCCCTGTCAGAAAGGTTTTTTGGTGTGACAACACGTACGGTCACATGCTGGTCGCCTTGACCATAGCCGCGGACATTCTTGATACCTTTTCCTTTTAAGCGGAATTTTGTCCCTGTTTGTGTACCGGCGGGAATTTTCAGTTTAACTTTTCCATATAATGTTGGAATTTCAATTTCATCACCTAATGTGACTTGTGCAAAATTAAGCGGCACTTCGCAGTATACATCGTCTCCCATGCGCTCAAAAAACTTATGAGGTTTAACATTGAAGACAACATACAGATCACCGGCTGGTCCGCCGTTAATCCCTGCTTCACCTTGACCGGATAAACGGATTTGCTGTCCATCATCTACACCCGCAGGTATTTTAACATGAATTTTCTTTTGTTTTTTTACACGGCCGCTTCCGCCGCATGTTGTACACTTATCTTTAACGAATTTCCCTGTCCCTTGACAATATTGACACACTCTTCGATTAACGACACGGCCAAATGGTGTGTTTTGCTCAACATTGAGCTGCCCTGACCCGTGACAGTGAGGGCAGGTCTCAGGTTGAGTGCCCGGTTTCGCTCCGCTGCCTTTGCAAGTGGCACATGTTTCTTCCCGGGGTATTTGAATATCCGTTTCTTTACCAAAAGCGGCTTCTTCGAAAGTTATTGTCATTGTATACTGAAGGTCAGCGCCTTGTCTCGGCGCATTTGGGTCTCGTCTGCGACCGCCGCCTCCGCCGAAAAACATATCAAAGATATCGCCAAATCCGCCAAAATCACCGGCACCGAATCCTTGAGAACCACCGAAACCGGCTTGGTTAGGATCTGTATGTCCAAATTGATCATAATGTGCTTTCTTTTGAGGATTGCTTAATGTTTCATAAGCCTCTTTGACCTCTTTAAATTTCTCGGGGGCGTCCGAATCTTTATTAACATCAGGATGGTATTTCCGCGCGAGCTTTCTGTAGGCTTTCTTTATATCATCCTTAGATGCGTCACGATCCACCCCGAGCACTTCATAATAATCCCGTTTACTCATGAAATCACTCCCGAATGACATCACATAGATTAAATCATATCACCATTTTAATTAAAGAAGCAAGCCAATTATTTTAATTGTAAGCCGCTTAAATTTACCAATATAATAAAATATTTAATTGAATTCTAATAAGTGCTTTATATATTGAAATTTGATAATGGAAAAAGTCAAAGCCAAGACCCATGTCTGGCTTTGACTTTTCCATTAAAGAGTTAATATCAATTATTTTTTATTATCGTCATCGTTAACTTCTTCATAATCAGCATCGACAACGTCATCTTTGCCTTTATCATTTCCTTGGCTACCTTGATTTGCTTGAGCTTGTTGTGCAGCTTGTTCATAAAGTTTAACAGAAAGCTGTTGAACAATTTCTTGAAGCTCGTCTTTCGCTTTGCGGATTTCTTCAAGATCTGATCCTTCAAGGGCTTTTTTCAGCTTATCTTTAGCTTCTTCAGCTTTAGTTTTTTCAGCTGCATCAACTTTATCGCCAAGGTCTTTTAATGTTTTTTCTGTAGTAAACACCATTTGGTCAGCTTCATTTCGAAGATCTACTTCTTCACGGCGCTTTTTATCAGCTTCAGCATTTTCTTCAGCGTCTTTTACCATCTTTTCAATTTCTTCATCACTTAAACCGGAGGATGATTTAATTGTAATGGATTGTTCTTTATTAGTGCCTTTATCTTTCGCTTTAACATTTACGATGCCATTTGCATCAATCTCAAAGCTAACTTCAATTTGCGGAATACCGCGCGGTGCCGGCGGAATATCTGTTAATTGGAATCGGCCTAAAGTCTTGTTGTCAGCCGCCATTTCCCGCTCGCCTTGAAGTACATGAATATCTACAGATGTTTGGTTGTCGGCAGCCGTTGAGAAAATTTGCGATTGGCTTGTCGGGATCGTTGTATTTCTTTCAATAAGTTTAGTAAATACGCCGCCCATTGTTTCAATACCGAGTGACAGCGGTGTAACATCAAGAAGAACAACGTCTTTAACATCGCCGGCTAAAACGCCGCCTTGAATGGCTGCACCAAGAGCAACAACTTCATCAGGATTGACACCTTTATGAGGGTCTTTACCTGTAAGATTTTTAATAGCTTCTTGAACAGCAGGAATTCTGGTTGAACCGCCAACAAGGATAACTTTGTCAATTTCGCTTGAAGACATGCCGGCATCATTAAGCGCTTGGCGTGTCGGACCCATTGTTCTTTCAACAAGGTCTGAAGATAATTCTTCAAATTTCGCCCTTGTCAAATTAACTTCAAGGTGTTTTGGTCCTGTTGCATCAGCTGTGATAAATGGCAGGGAAATTTGAGTTTGTGATACACCGGACAGATCTTTTTTAGCCTTTTCAGCTGCATCTTTTAAACGTTGCAGTGCCATTTTGTCATTAGAAAGATCAATGCCGTTGTCCTTTTTAAACTCTTGAATGAGATAATCGATAATCACTTGGTCAAAATCATCACCGCCCAAACGGTTGTCACCGGCAGTAGCTTTAACTTCGAAAATACCGTCACCCAGTTCAAGGATAGAAACGTCAAATGTACCGCCGCCAAGGTCATAAACAAGGATTGTTTGATCTTCGCCTTTTTCTAACCCATAAGCAAGCGATGCAGCTGTCGGTTCGTTAATAATCCTTAACACGTCAAGACCGGCAATTTTACCTGCATCTTTTGTTGCTTGTCTTTGGGCGTCATTAAAGTAAGCTGGTACAGTAATGACGGCCTTGTCAACTGTTTCACCAAGATAGCTTTCGGCGTCGGATTTTAATTTTTGCAAAATAATTGCTGATATTTCTTGCGGTGTGTAATTTTTGCCTTCAATATCAACTTTATAATCTGTGCCCATGTGTCTTTTTATAGAAATGATTGTATTCGGGTTAGTGATCGCTTGCCTTTTGGCAACTTCACCCACTTGACGCTCGCCATTTTTAAAAGCGACAACTGATGGTGTAGTTCTATTTCCTTCCGCATTAGGAATGACAGTTGCTTCTCCGCCTTCCATAACTGCTACGCATGAGTTCGTTGTTCCTAAGTCAATACCTATAATCTTGCTCATTAAGAAACCCTCCTAATATGATCTATGTAACCATGCGTTCAAAAGGGGAATGAAGTTTCCCCTAAACTTTTTGAACGTCTTCCGAAAAAATTTAAGAGTTGACTTTAACCATTGCTGGACGAACAACCCGATCGTTTAAAGAATAGCCCGCTTGCAGAACTTCAACAACTGTGTTCGGCTCGTATTCGTCATTTTCAACTTGCATAACGGCTTGATGCAAATGAGGATCGAACGGTTTGCCTACAGCTTCAATTTCTTTGACGCCTTCTTTTTCCATGGCGTCTGTTAATTGGCGGTAAACCATATCCATGCCTTGCTTCAGAGACTTGGCTTCCTCAGATTCTATTTGAACATCAAGAGCTCTTTTAAAGTTGTCTAAGACAGGAAGAATTTCCTCAACTAAACTTTGCGCGCGGAACTTTCTTTCTTTGATTTTCTCTTCATTGGTCCGCCGTTTATAGTTTTCATAATCGGCTTGAACCCTTAACAGACGGTTTTTTAATTCATCTTGCTCTTCCTGAAGCTTTTTTATTTCTTCTTCCTTATTTCTAAGTGTTTCTTCGTTAACTTCTGACTGTCCGGTTTGTTCTTCTGCCGGAGCCGAATCTTCTGCTTCTTTGTTATCTTCTGCTTCATTTTCAATTTGTTCTTCTTGTTCTTCCATTTCTTTTGCTTGGAATTCCGTCATTTAAGATCACCTCCTGATATATTCTACCCATTAGAAAGGGTGGAAGATAACCTCTTCCACTGCCAGAGTATTAAGGTTGAGTTTTAATAAAGCTTCGTCAACACTTTGGACAGACTGTTCGAAACAACATCCATCAAGGTAATCACCCTTGGATAAGCCATTCTTGTCGGACCAATAACAGCAACAGTTCCCATATGCTCGTCACCAATTGAATAATTAGTTGTAATAACGCTGCAATCTTTTATTGCGATTAAGTCATTTTCATGACCTATTTTAATCTGTATACCGCTGGTCGGCGAACGGAGCAGCTCATAAATCGTTTCCTTCTCTTCTAACGCATTCAGAAGAGGTAAAAACTTATTTACATCTTGAAATTCAGGTTGGGCTAAAATATTATTTTTACCCCCGTAATAAATTTGATCTAATGGATGATCACTTAAAGCCTCATCTAATATTGATAGCATTTGCTCATAATTTTGGATATGATTTTTCAGGACATTTTTAATTTCATGCTCAATTTTTAATTTTAATTGAAAAATCGGCACGTTTTTTAATTTCTCATTCAAAATATTAATCAGCTTTTCAATATCTTGAGCAGCTACGCCTTCCGGTAATGAAAACGTCCGGTTTTCCACATGACCGGTATCTGTAACAATGATCATAATGGCTTTTTCATCATTTAATTGAATGATTTGCATGTGCTTTAACCGTGTATCATTCAGTTCCGGACCCATGACAATGGCCGTGTAGCTTGTGAAATCAGACATTATCTTCGCTGTAGCTTGAATGACTTTTTCCAGCTCATAATATTTTTCTGTAAAAGCTGTTTTTATATTTTCCATTTCATGAGCCGTCAGTAATACTGGTGACACTAGATGATCAACATAAAAGCGATAACCTTTTTCAGAAGGAATTCGCCCGGAAGATGTATGAGTTTTTTCTAAGTAACCCATATCTTCAAGATCCGCCAGATCATTCCTAATGGTAGCTGGACTGTAATGGACATCCTCACGTTTGGCTATCGCACGCGAGCCAACGGGTTCGGCAAAACGAATGTAATCATCAACGAGAACTCGAAGTAAAAACAGCTGACGTTCTGTTAACATCCCCATCACCTCTGTTAGCACTCTTATATAACGAGTGCTAATTCTAATCTAAAATTTATCAATGATTAGGTCATTTGTCAACGGATCTGCTATGCTAAGAATGCTTCAAAAACATCATTTCCCAGAAAGACGCCTTGGCGTGTCAAAGCAATTTTATCCTCATCTTCATATAACAAACCTTGCTCTACTAATCGCTTAATTTCTTCACTGTAAAGATCTTCTATTTGACATTGGAATTTTTCATAAAATCTTTTCTTTTGAACCCCTGATAATTTTCTAAGTCCGAGGAACAATTCTTCTTCAATTTTCTCTTTCCTAGTGACCGGATGCGCGGCAGTTTGCGCACGGCCTGTGTCTTCTACAAGCTTTATATAGTTTTTAATAGGTCCGGCATTCACCACCCGGTTATCTTTTACATAACCGTGAGACCCGGCACCGAAACCGAAGTATTGCTCATTATTCCAATATAATAAGTTATGCCGGCTCTCAAACCCATTTTTTGCGAAATTGCTGATTTCATAGTGAGTATACCCGTTTTTTTCTAATTCGGAAATAACCAATTCAAACATTTCCGCTTCTATATCTTGCCCAGGAAGATGCAATTTACCCTTTTTCATCCGATTATAAAAAATCGTCTTAGGCTCAACTTGTAATGAATAAATAGAAATGTGTTCAGGCTGAAGTGTCATTGCTATATCAATTGATTCTTTTAACATTTTTTCAGTTTGGTTCGGCAAGCCAAACATTAAGTCAATGGATATATTATTAAAACCAGCTTGCCTCGCCTTTTGAAAAATATCAAATACATCTGTACGGCTATGAGGCCGGCCAATTTCTTTCAGTAAATCGTTTTGAAATGCCTGGACGCCCAGACTGAGACGGGTAACACCGTAAGATCTCATCAATTTCAACTTTGTTTCATTGAGATTTTCCGGGTTAGCTTCTATTGTATATTCTTTCAGCTCCGAAGCAACTAAATGCCGCTCAATTATCTGTAAAAGCTTATGAAATTGCTTATTGTCTAAGGCTGTCGGGGTCCCGCCGCCAATAAAGATCGTTTCTATACGGGAATCATTCTCAGATAAGCCTTCTATTATTTCTTTTTCCAAGGCATTTAAATAGTCATCAACAGGTTGTTTCTCAATGAAGACTTTATTAAAATCACAATAATAACAAATATGTTCACAAAACGGTATGTGCACATAGGCACCTTTAATCATATGAATCACAGCCTTTATTTATCTTGATCCATTCTTAATACAGCCATAAAGGCTTCTTGCGGCACTTCTACTTTACCGACAGTTTTCATTCGTTTTTTACCTTCTTTTTGTTTTTCAAGAAGCTTGCGTTTACGGCTGATATCCCCGCCGTAGCACTTAGCAAGGACATTCTTTCTTAATGCCTTAATTGTTGACCGTGCAATAACCTTTTGTCCCAAGGCAGCTTGAACCGGGACTTCAAATTGTTGTCTCGGAATAAGTTCTTTTAATTTTTCAACAATCGCTTTACCCCGTTCATATGCAAAATCACGATGCACAATAACAGACAAAGCATCGACTTGTTCGCCGTTAAGGAGAATATCCATCTTTACAAGATTGGATGGTTTATATCCCAGGAATTCATAGTCGAGTGAAGCGTATCCTTTTGTTTGTGATTTTAATTGATCGAAGAAATCATATACAATTTCGGATAACGGTAAATGATAAATGACATTTACTCGGTTTTCATTAAGGTAAACCATATCAATAAAATCGCCGCGTTTCTTTTGGCAAAGCTCCATCACTTGTCCGACATAATCGTTTGGCGTCATAATTGTGGCTTTGACAAACGGCTCTTCGATTGTACTAATATCTTTTTTATCCGGCATTTTTGACGGGTTATCGACTTTCTCCATTTCACCGCCGACACTGGTAACATGATATATAACACTTGGAGCCGTCGTAATCAGGTCAATATTGAATTCGCGCTCTATCCGTTCTTGAATGATCTCCATATGAAGCAGACCCAAAAAGCCGCACCTGAAACCAAAACCGAGGGCATCTGATGTTTCAGGTTCATACTGAAGTGAAGAGTCATTTAATTCCAGACGTTCTAATGCTTCACGCAAATCATTATACTGGCTTGAATCAATTGGATAAAGCCCGCAGTAAACCATTGGATTCATGCGCCGGTAACCGGGTAACGGCTCGTCGGCCGGCCGATTTGCACTGGTGATCGTATCACCTACGCGCGTATCGCCGACATTTTTTATCGAAGCAGTTAAAAAGCCGACATCTCCAACCGTTAACTCATCCTTTGCGACAGCTTTTGGTGTAAATACACCTAATTCAACAACTTCAAAAGTTTTGTCAGTGGCCATCATTTTTATTTTATCGCCCACTTTTACAGAACCTTCGACTATCCGGATATACGTAACAACGCCTCTGTATGCATCATATACCGAATCGAAAATCAGCGCTTTAAGCGGACCATCAGGATCTCCCGCAGGTGCCGGCACTTTTTCTACAATCTGTTCCAATATGTCTTTAATCCCTATTCCAGCCTTTGCCGATGCTAATACAGCGTCGGATGCATCAAGTCCAATCACATCCTCAACTTCTTTTCTGACACGTTCAGGTTCAGCGCTTGGCAAATCTATTTTATTAATAACCGGAATGATTTCTAAATCGTTTTCTATCGCTAAATAAACATTGGCTAATGTCTGTGCTTCAATTCCCTGCGCGGCATCAACAATAAGCAGAGCGCCTTCACATGCCGCTAAGCTTCGGGAAACCTCATAAGTAAAATCGACGTGTCCCGGCGTATCTATGAGGTGAAAAATATACTCATTGCCATCATTAGCTTTATATGTTAATTGAACAGCATTTAATTTAATCGTGATGCCCCGCTCGCGCTCTAAATCCATCGCATCAAGCATCTGTTCCTTCATTTCCCTTTTAGTCAGCGCACTTGTCTCTTCCAAAATACGATCCGCAAGCGTTGACTTCCCATGATCTATATGAGCAATAATTGAAAAATTCCTAATCCGTGACTGACGGCTCTCAACATTCTCAGACATATTAACTCACTCCTACCAATATACAAAAAAACACACTAGATAGATTATACCAAAAGCCCCTACCTGAATAAACATCTTTGAAGCTTTTGCGACGAGAAGTTGGTGATACTTCCTTGAATACGCTTCGGCGCAGGAGCACCGAGCGACTCTTCTCGAACCTGCTGCGAGCTGCGACGAGAAGTTGGCGGCACCTCTTTGAATATGCTTCGGCGCAGGAGCACCCTTCTTCATGAATAATCATCAACTTTAAAACCCACATCTAACATCAAATAAAAAAAGAGACCCAAAGGCCTCTACAGAACAGCATGAACCACCTGATTCACCATATTTGCAGTCATTGACATCCCTTTTCGAAATACATCTGACATACTGTTTGACATCGTATTACCTAAACTCGAGTACGGGTTAAAAGACTTAATATCCTTTAAATGTTCAGCACGTTCTTCTATCGAAGGTGAATTTTTGGACGTTTTAACTTGATCCATTGTTTTTGGAAAATCAATATTTAAACTAAAAGGCTTTTCATTATCATTCGGCACATTTAACCCTTTAAGGTCTGTCATTCCGTGTTTTGCTGTTACCATCCCATAAAGAACACATAAGAATAACAGTGACATTAATATAACGGTTTTTATAAAAAACTTTTTCATTTTTATCACACCTCGTATAGGGCTGTTAAAAAGCTTGTCCAAATCGTTTCTCTACATTAATTACTTATGCTGAATATCACATGAATAGAACTGCAGTTTATCATTAATGAGTGTAATGTCCTAAATTATCCTGATCAATTTGACCATGCAATGCTGTATTAAGTCCTCCCGCTAAAACATTTGCCATATCTTCAATAAAAGTATCAACCTCTTTAGGGGTTACCATTAAATTATGACCGGCCGGCCCGAGAACCTCTCTAATAAGTTGACGCTTATCATCTTCAGATAACGTGCCCATTAAACCTAAAAATGATGACCTTTTTTCCGGGTCAGGCAAATCTTCCTCGGTGTATCTCTTTTTTTCGCCAAATGATAACCATGCGGGCGTCAGCGCCTTTGAAGGTTTATTTCTTTCCCGAATTTCCCGGCCGAAATGCTTTAATACCATATCTAAAGTATCGCTTGTGATCGTTACGGCATCTACAACCGTTGGAACGCCTATAGCTATAACAGGAATACCTAAAGTTCCTTCGCTGATTTCTTTCCGATTATTGCCGACCCCTGATCCCGGGTGTATACCTGTATCCGCGACTTGAATAGTTGTATTTACCCTTTCAAGCGCACGTGCGGCGAGAGCATCAATCACAATAACAAAATCCGGTTTTGTTTTCTCAATAATTCCAAAAATAATGTCACTTGTTTCGATGCCGGTTAATCCCATAACTCCCGGAGAAATGGCACTGACCGAACGGAAACCGTCCTGAACTTGCTCAGGCTGTAAAGCAAATAAATGTTTTGTGATTAAAAGATTTTGGATTGTATTCGGACCTAAGGCATCCGGGGTAACATTCCAATTTCCCAGGCCAACGACCAGACAGCTTGCATCCTTAGATATATTGTGTTCTTTTAAAAAGTTTGCAAAAGTCTTGGCAAAAACGCGTTCAACGGTCTCTTGAAGCGCTGTATCTTGCTTGCGGATTCCCTGAACCTCAAAAGTTAAATATTTACCTGCCTTTTTTCCTAACTTTTCAGCAGCTTCTTCATTAATGACCATTTTTGTTAATTTAATGCCATCAATATTTTGTTCTTCCATTTTTACGCCCGCGATTGGCTTTCTTTTTTGCTGTTCCTGCTCTTTTATAACCATTTCATGGGCTTCAAGCGCAAGGTCTGTTCTTACTTTAAAAGCATTTATATCTAAGTTTTCAGTCATCTGAAAAACGCCCCTTTCCAATCCATCATTATTATTCATGATAGCCGGTTTTTATGGTTTTCATTCATTGGGAGTGCAGGATAAAAATAAATCTATTAGACAGGTTTTATTTATTCATCTTGAAAAAGGGATTCTTCTCTGTTACAATACAATTTGTTAATGAAGTGCCTCAAGGAGGTGAAAGTATGCCTAATATTAAATCTGCGATCAAACGCGTTAAGAAGAATGAATCTAACCGTCAACATAATGTGATGTTTAAATCAGCTTTACGTACATCAATTAAAAGCTTTAATGAAAAAGTTGATAATAACGACGTTGAAGGTGCAAAAGAAGCATTTATCGTAGCTACTAAAAAAATTGACAAAGCGGCAACTAAAGGATTAATCCACAAAAATAAAGCTGCTCGTGAAAAATCACGCCTTTCTCAAAAATTGAATGGTTTGTCAGTATAAGATAAAAAAGAGGTCCACTTTTGTTGGAAACCTCTTTTTTTCTTATTTAATTTGCGCAAGTTTGTGGATTAATAATTCAAGCGCCAATGTTTTTTCCATTGATCCATTTTTCATTTGATAATCTGCTTCAGCACACTGGCTTAGCGCACGCTCTAAATCTTGGCGGTTAAAGGCTTTTGCTTGTCCTGAAGCAATCTTGACCGCATAAGGGTGCAATTTAAGCTTAGCGGCCATCTGTTTTTGCGTATAACCCTCATTTTGAAACAGACTGACTTGATAAACGATTCTAATCTGCCTTGAAATTAAAGCTAAGAGCCTGACCGGTTCTTCTTTTTGCTTAAGAAGATCGTTTAACAAATGATAAGCATTTGCTGTCTGCTTTCTCATAACCATATCAACTAAGGAAAAAACGTTATTTTCCAGCGACCGCGCTCCTAATTCATTAACAATACTTTTATCGATTGGATGATCCTTACCGCAATAAAGGGCAAATTTTTTCACTTCATTTGCAAGATAAGTTAAATGCGGTCCGACTAATGCTAAAAGTTGCTCATGCCCTTCCTTCGTATAATGAGCATCATAATCTAAAGCAATATTCTCAAGTAACTTAAACAACAAATCATCAGTCAATTGGGACAGCTCATATGTTTTACTTGCTTTTGTCAGCAGCTTAACAAGTTTTTTCCTCTGATCCAGTTTTTCATAAAAGGCAATGACAATCAAAACCGTGCCGGGAGAAGGCGATTCAATATATTTTTCAAATTGCTTTAAATGATGTTCAACTTTTGACTTTGACCTCTCAGCCGTTAAAAAATACGGATTCTCAATCACAACAACACGTTTTTCTCCGATGAATGGCAATGTTTCGGCATCTTCAATAGCTGCTTCAATCGGCGTTTCTTCCATGTTATATGATGATAAGTTAAAATCTTTTTCTTCTTGAGTCAGAGCCTGATTAATGATCTTATCTTTAATCAATTGTATAAGATAGCTTTGTTTTCCAAATAATACATATATAGGAGAAAGCGGTTTGTTTATCGTTAAATCTTTCTGGGTTAATGCCATACTATCCCTCTTTTCATTATTACTTTAACCCAGAAAGACTTTACCGACAAGGCCGCTGCTTGAATAATATCGTATACACGCTTAAAATAGGAGAAGGATCAGCTCCCCCAAGCTCATCCTTCTATTTTATATAAACGCCGCACAGCAAAGCCTAGGACAATTGCTGTGCGACGATATTCTGATTGTATTTGTTATGATATCCTATGCCTCGCCAAAGTATGGGTGACAACACTTAGCAAGTGATAAAAAATTCTGGAAGATATATTTTCATTTTATTTTGACTTGTGCTATTATTTGAAATAAGCGGGGAGGGATGCGCATGAACGAATTTGAAAAAGATGTCCAAAGTAAAAGCAATGATTTTGTTGATGCATTAAATGGCTTTAATTTCTCATTTCTCTTTTTTGCCATCATTTTCATTATCGGTATTGTCATCCAACAGCTTATGACGTAAATAAAGAAGGCTTGGCCAGCGCCAAGCCTTCTTTATTTTCTTAATACAAAGAACCGAAATAATAAAGGTAACTGCAAATCATGTTATCTTACCGTTTTTAGACCAACTACACGTTTGTCTTGAAACGTTACCTCAATCGCCCCCCGCTCATCTGTCCGAAATATTTTCACGCCATACTTTTTTAGCCGCGCCATAACTTCCGGATTCGGATGTCCATACCTGTTATTTTCACCGACTGATATGACGGCTATTGCAGGCTTAATCACTTTAACGAATCTCTCACTTGTTGATGTTTTACTGCCATGGTGCCCCACCTTTAATACATCTATATGCAAGTGGGGATATCTGGATAATAAAACCTGTTCAGCTTCCTTATCACTGTCTCCAGTAAATAACCATGTTTTTCCGCCTAATATCGCTGAGACTACTATTGAGTTACCGTTAGATGATGACATCTTTTCTGCCGGCGAAAGAACTTGTAAGCGATATTGATGAAATTTTATCGATTTACCTGCCTCAATTCTCTTTATTTCAGTTCCTCCCTTTACCAGCCTTATAAATATTTCCTTTTCATTCTTTTTGATAGGAAAAAATGAACTAATGATTAATTTCTTAATAAGAATGTTTCCAGCAAGATCTTTTAACCCGCCAATATGATCATAATCTTCATGCGTTAAAATCAATGCATCCAATTGTTTAATTCCTCTGGCTTTAAGTTCCATTAGCACGGCATCACGGCCAACTTGATAAGGATTTTTCCTTTTTTGCCATTGTTGTTTTTGAAAAGGCAAGTTTCCTCCGGTATCAATGAGAATGTTTCCTTTTTGATGCGGTAATTGAATAAATATACTATCCCCCTGTCCAACATTTAAGAAAGTTACTTTTCCATTTGGATTTAAATAGCCTATAGTCATTTGGGAAAAATATAAAAAAACAATTAATAATATTGGCCAAATAAGTGCTGACTTTTGCTTAGAAATCTCCCACCAATAACAAACGGCCAAAACCCCCGTACAAATCAATATCAAAAAATAAATCTCCGGCTGACCAAAACGCAAATTTAAAAAATTATGATGATACAATATCAGAAGCAATTGATCACTATAAGTCAATAAGGTTTGTAAAATGTTTGTTAAGACAGGCAAAAAGAATGGTATTAACGAATACACGAAAATGACAATAAAACAGAGGGGTAAGATACAAAAAGTAATAAAGGGAATAAAAAATAAATTGACAATAAAGCTCATAAGGGAGAAATCATAAAAGTTATAGATGAGTATTGGAAACGAGGCCAGCTGCGCGATGGACGTTACAGCAATTAATTTAGGAATGGAGGAGTGATATTTTGCGTCAATAAAATAAGAGGAGAGAATAATAAAAAAAGTGACCAGGAATGATAATTCAAAACCTAAATTAAATAGCAAATGAGGATCGTACACCAACATGGCTATACAAGTCAGACTTATACTGTCCAAAGTGGATAGTTTGGATTTAAATAATTGCGCACTTAGTACAGCCATTGTCATTAATCCGGCCCTTATTACTGAAGGACTTGCCCCTGTTATAAATATATATAAGGGAATAAGAATAAGGAGAAGAGTAATAACATGTTCTCTAATGAGGCCTGAACGCCGCCCGGCATAGAATATCGAGCCAATGACAATACTAATATGCAGACCGGAAACCGCTAATAAATGAATCATTCCGAGCATTTGATAGGCATTGAGGAATTCCTGATCCATATTTTCACGGTAACCGAACACAAGAGCATTGATCATATCGCTAGATGGCTTAGGAAATTGTGTATTCACTTCGCTAATTTGCCGCTCTCTAAATCGATGTATCTGATCTATCAAGGATAGATGATGATCTGAACAGGTAAAAGAAGATTCAGTTTTCAGCAACCAATAAATATGTTGATGAAATAAATATTTTTGATAATTAAAGGCATGGAAATTATCTTTAGTTCGCGGTTGCTGAAGTTCTCCGCTTATTCGGCAAGTCATACCGGTTTTCACCATTTGCCTGAGCGCTTGTTTGTCTTCAAGCCGGGTTATCCGCACATTAACAAGCAGTTTTTCACCTTGAGGAATTTTAAAAGTAAAGGAAAGCTTATCACCATCGAAATTGGGGAGATCTGTAATTTTTCCTTCAAATGTTCCGGATCGCGGATTTTTGAACAAAGAATGGTTTTGCGATATATATTGACTATTAACGATTGAAAAGGCAGCAATGACTATAAATAAAATCCCCAGAGACAACTGCCTTTTTAATAGGACAACGGCCATACCAATAATTAAAGAAAGCGGCAGCCATTGCCACTCACCAAGAGTCATCCAAATAGCCAATACCATTGAAATGGCCAGAAAGTAAAATTTACCTGTGATATCCTGCCATTTAAACGTCATGAGAAAAAATATTTTGAGCTTGCCTGTAAAGCTCCTTAATTTCATCTTCTTCCACACCGGCACTTTCAAGCTTTTTCATTATATTAGCGAACAATTTCAACTTTTCCGCTTGATTATCATGTTCGAAAAAGTTGTTAAAAGGCACTTTTTTTGTTTTAACATTGGCACTGTCAAAAAGTTCAACTGCATAAGGATGATTTCTATAATCAGTTGCATAATAAACAGTTTTGATACCGCTTTGGATAATCGCTTTACAGCATTGCAAACATGGAAAGTGGGTGACATATATTTCTGCACCTTGTGTAGCAACTCCAAATTTTGCGCATTGAATAATCGCATTCATTTCAGCATGAATCGTTCTTACACAATGCCCGTCAATGATATAACAGCCTTCATCAACGCAATGAACACCGCCTGATATCGACCCATTATATCCCCCGGCAATAATCCGTTTATCTCTCACAATTGTTGCACCTACAGCAAGTCTTGGACAAGTACTTCTATTGGCCAGTAAATGGCTTTGAGCCATAAAATATTGATCCCATGATAGTCTTTTCATATTCTATATCCTCACTTTTCATTAAAACCTTCAATTAAATTAAACAATCTTGTATTCATATTCTTTCACCATTTTCTTTTATCGTCAAATAAAATTTAATTAACAGTTGCTTCAGGTTTGATCTGCTCCAGTGATTTTTCACCGATACCCGGGACATTAATAAGATCATCTACCGTTTTAAAAGGACCGCTTTTTTCACGGTAAGTGATGATAGCCGCCGCTTTTGCGGGGCCGATTCCTGGAAGTTTTTGCAGTTCTTCTTCCGTTGCGGAGTTGATATTTACTTTATCTCCCTTAGCTCCGTCAGTATTGCCATTGGCGGGGCCTTGCGGGGCGGCCGAAGCAGCTCCTCCTGCATTTTGTACATTTTCTCCTTTATGCGGAATATACACAACCATTTCATCTGTTAATTTCTGCGCCATATTAATTTGCTTTTGGTCAGCATCATTATTGAAACCGCCGGCTTTTGAAATAACGTCCATGATTCTTGCACCATTAACAAAATGGTAGACGCCGGGCTTTTTAACCGCCCCTTTAACATCAACAATGATATCTGTTTGTTTTTGCTCATGCTCTTTAGAATTTGCAGCATCAGTAATCCTGTCATCTTTTTGTTCCGCAACCTTATTTTGCATTTCATCGGGAAATTCGGGCTCAGAAGACTTTGGTTTTAAAAAAGAAACATACACCAAAATAACCAGCAGCACGGCTGCCACAATATAAGGAATTTTTTCTTTGCGAATCAAGATACTCACCTCTTCATATTCGTATAAAAACTTACCTTATCTTAAATAAGACATCATTTGAATTTGCATCCTATGAAATGCCTTTGGACGGAAACGGCGATACTTCTCTGAATAATCATTGGCGAAGCCGCATACAGTGGTATAGGAAAAGCCGCGTGAAAGGGGCGAAATGAATGAAGCTAGGTATTATCGGAACCGGAAACATGGGCACCATATTGATCCAGTCTCTTATAGAAGGGGATGCTGTTTCACCGGGTGATCTAATTATAACGAACCGTTCGATAGAAAAAGCCTTTAAGCTTAAATCTGACTATCCCGATGTTCATATCGTTCGAACAGCTATAGAAGTCATTAAAAATACTGACGTTATTTTCGTTTGTATTAAACCTTTAGATATTTATCCATTGCTTACAGATATTAAAGAAGAATTATCACCAGAAAAATGTCTTGTTTCAATTACGAGCCCGATTACAGTTGAGCAAATTGAATCTGTCGTTCCGTGTCATGTTGCAAGAGTTATTCCAAGCATTGTCAACCGGTCATTATCAGGGTCAACGCTCGTTACCTTTGGTGAAAATTGCGGGGAACTTCAGCGGAATCAATTATTAGCTATTTTAAAAAAGTTCTCGGCCCCGATTTGTATAGAGGAGAATATTACAAGAGTCGCTTCAGATATATGCAGCTGCGGTCCAGCTTTTTTCAGCTATTTACTTGAGCGTTTCATACAAGGCGCCGTGACAGAAACAAAAATTACAAAAGAACAGGCGACACAGCTTACGAGCAATATGATCATTGGTATGGGAAAATTATTGGAGAAAAATTTTTATACTTTGCCTGGATTAAAAGAAAAAGTGACGGTTAAAGGCGGAGTTACCGGAGAAGGCTTAAATGTACTGGAAAATGAACTTGGGGACGTCTTTGAACATCTTTTTCAAAAAACGCAGGAGAAATTTAAAGAAGATCATCATCTGGTTGATAAGCAATTTAACAGACGTAAAGGCGAGTGATTTTCCCGCCTTTACATATTTCTCTCTTTAAATTGAAAATCCTTTTATTTTTTTACACTAAAAAAAATTCTTTCCGACGTCGGCATTGGCTTTTCACCTGTAAAGTCAGCAGTAACTTCAAGAATATCAAAACCCGTATCTGCTAACGTCTTTTTATATTCATCAATCGGAAAAGTCCGTTCGTAATGAGTTTCATCAAAACGTTCATACAATCCAGAAGCCTTTTTCCGGAAGAATGTTAATTCATGAAAAACACTATGAGGCTGTTCACCGGGAAAACATTCCCAAATATAAGCAATATCTTCTTCAGCTAAAGAGAATTGATGGTTATGAAAAAGATGATTTATTTTATGTAAAGAATGGACATCAAAAAGGAATAAACCTTTGTCATTTAAATGGTCAAATACATTTTTGAAAGTCGATTTAACCTCATCCATGTTATTAAGATAATTCAATGAATCGCAGCAAACAATGACCATATCAAATTGATCAGGTAAATAAAAATCACGCATATCCTGCTGATAAAGAGAAATTGCATGATTTGTTCCGGCTGCTTTTTCTTGGGCAATAGCAAGCATATCTTCCGATAAATCAACACCTGAAACATCATAACCCTCTTTTTTCAGGAGTAAGCTTATTTCTCCGGTTCTCACATCCAAGTTCAAGCACCTTATTCCCTGGGCAATGGTAAGCTTCTGCTGTTCGCTTAATCCAATTTACCCATTGATCATAAGGGGCTTCAGTCATAAGTTGATCATATAATAATGCAAAATGTTCATAAGCCATACTTAAGACATCTTACTTTCGAGTGATAGTGTCGGCGCATCTCCCCAAAGTTTTTCAAGCTTATAATAATCTCTTTCTTCCTTATGAAAAATATGGGCAATAACATCGCCTAAGTCCACAAGCACCCATCTCGCTTGATCAAAGCCTTCCATTCTTTTAACCTCTATTTGCTGCTCTTGGGCACCTTCCTTTAAGCCCCTTGCAATTGCTTGAACTTGTTTTTCCGAATTACCGTGGCAAATGATAAAATAATCAGCCATGACTGATATACCTTGCATATTTAAAATGACAATATCATGTCCCTTTTTATCATCAATAATGTTAGCCAAAAAATAAGCCATTTGTTCACCATTTATCACTTAAGATTCCTCCCTACTCGTTTGATGAGATCGTTATAAGCGCTTATCGTATCAGGGTAAATTTGCTGATGGCGGGAAATCAAAAAAATGATTGTATTTTCCAATGCCTTTGCCACTGCTGTATCAAGATCCGTTTCAGCTAATTTGCGCACTTCTGCTACTGCAGGGAAATCTCTTCCCGGTTCAATGTAATCGGCCAAAAATACAATTTTTTCAAGAAGGGTCATACCGCTTCTTCCAGTTGTATGATAATAGATTGCATTTAAAATCTCTGAATTATGAACGCCGTATGTTTCTCTGACATAAGCCGCCCCCACCGGTGCATGCCATAGAGACAAATGGTAATTTAATAAATCATCGGGTATATCCGGCTCTTTTTTAATGATTGAAATCATATCATCTTTACTAAAATATTTAGCAATGTCATGAAGCATTGCCGCAAGCTCAGCCTTCTTAACATCCCCATTATAAATACCCGCTAAATACTTTGCCGATTGGACGACACCAAGTGTATGCTCATATCTTTTTCTTGGTAAAATTTGTTTAACTTCGTGATCGGCTTCTTCAATCTTCATATAAACCCTTCTCTTCAATATATTTTTTTACGTTTTCACATAAAAAATAACGATAAGAACGATGTTGATTTATCCTTTTTCTAATCATACTGGATGAAATGTCAATTTGCGGCATTTCAACCGGAATGATGGTCACGCCTTCGGGCTTTTTAAAGGTATATCCCGGCCGCTTAAAACCAATAAATGATGTGAGTTTAGCCAGCTGGTCAATTTTGTACCAATTTGGCAAATCATCAACCATATCTGCTCCAATAATAAAATAAAATTGATCATCCGGATATCTGCGTTTTAATTCATACAAAGTATCATAAGTATAAGAGCGGCCTTTTCTTTTAATTTCAATTAATGAAAGCTTAAACAATGGATTGTCTTCAATCGCGCGGTCAACCATCGCAATTCTATGATCTGAATCTGTGACCAGTCTGTCCTTATGCGGTGGAATATAACTCGGCAAAAACCACACTTCGTCAAGACGGCAAGCGTCCGCCGCTTCTTCGGCGATTGCTAAGTGCCCAAGATGCGGCGGGTCAAAGGTTCCGCCGATAAGACCTATTTTCTTCATGACTTAGACTCCTATGCCTTTGGAATTTCAATTTGTTTATTTTCTTTAGACTCTTTATATAAAATAATGGTGCCGCCGATAATTTGAACGAGTTCAGCTCCAGTTCCTTCAGCTAATTGAAGACCTGCATCATTTACATCTTCTAAAGTATTTTGTAATAAATTTATTTTTATCAGTTCTCTTGCCTCAAGAGCACTGTCAATCTCGCCAATCATTTTATCATGAATACCTGATTTACCGATTTGAAATATCGGCTTAAGATGATGGGCTTTCTTTTGTAAAAATCTCTTTTGCTTATTTGTCAGCATGTTAATCCTCCATTTTTCTTTCCAAGAAACTTTGCATAATTTTTGCATCCGGCAATTTCCCAAACCAATGCTTGTATGCAAGCGCTCCTTGATAAATCAACATTGGCAAGCCATTTAAGATAATATGGCCTTGTGCTTCTGCTTCCCGCAGCCATTTTGTTTTGAGCGGACGATAAATTAGATCGGCAAATACTTGCTTTCTTTCGCTTGGCGTAATATCCATTGGCATTTGATCAATATGCGGCGCAAGGCCAACAGACGTGCCATTAATAATTAAGTCATAATCCGGCAGAGTATCTTTCGCTTCCTGAAGTGATAAGACACGGGTATTTGTTAAGTCCGTACATTCTTCACTTAATTGTCTTGCTTTTTCCATTGTTCTATTAGTAATATCCAGTTGCTGTAGTTTTACGTGTTTGGCAAGGGTCAGACCGACTGCCCGGGCGGCGCCCCCGGCCCCAATGATCAATACCTTAGGATTTTGTTCCAAGATTTCAGGCACTTCTTCTTTTAAACTTAATAGGAATCCCAAGCCATCGGTATTGTATCCATATAACTTTCCGCCCCTGTTAACAACGGTATTAACCGCCCCTAACATCTGTGCTTCATCATCCACACTGTCTAATAACGGGATAATATTAATCTTATGGGGAATGGTGATATTGAAACCTTTAACCCCAATCGCCTTCATGCCTCTAACCGCATCCTTCAGGTTATCAGGTTTTACCCTAAATGCGTGATAATGATGGTCCATGTTGTAAGTTTCATACCAAAAATGATGCATGGCAGGCGATAAACTATGTTCTATAGGATCACCAATGACAGCATATAATTCACTCATAACAATCACCCCTTTATTATTGATGGCCGAATCATAACACCAACGCCTTTTGGTGCAAAAGCCTGAACTTTTGCTCCCGCCCCTTTAACCGTAATCCATCCAAGTCCTGAAAAAACGATATCCATATCGTTTTCCTTAATGACAAATTCATGACGTTCCAGAGCCGGACATTCATCATTTGGATCATTCGGCGGAGAAAGTAATTTACCGTATTGGCTTCTATATAATTGATCGGCGTTTTCATGCTTCGTTCGGTGGATATACAATTCGTTTGATACATAACAAACGACTGACCGCCGGCCGCCCGACAAATAATCAAACCTTGCAAGTCCCCCTAAAAACAATGTTTGTTCTTCATTTAACTGAAAAACTTTGGGCTTAATTTCTTTTCTCGGAACAACTTTTTTATAATCTTCAGGGCTGATAAAATGTGCGATTTGGTGGCTGTTGATAATCCCGGGTGTATCATAAAGCGTTTGATCCTCATTAAGCGGAATGTCGATAAAATTTAAAGTCGTACCCAGAAACTGCGAGGTTGTAATAGCAATGTCATCATCTTCACCGAATTGTTTTATCAATTGATTAATAAAAGTTGATTTACCAACGTTTGTACTGCCGACAATATAGACATCTTTCCCATCACTGTATTGGTCAATGGCATTTGCTACATCAGAAATGCCGATGCCCTTTTCAGCACTCATTAACATAACATCAATCGGCTTTAATCCAAGCTCTTTAGATGATTGTCTCATCCAATTTTTCAGTTTACTTTCATTTGTTGATTTTGGAAGCAAGTCCACTTTATTACCAACTAACAAAATATTATTACGTCCGACAAAACGCTGCATCCCCGGTACCCAGCTTCCGTTAAAATCAAAGATATCAACAATTTTAACGACCAATGCTTCGGTTTGTCCGATTTGAGACAAAAGTTTTAAAAAGTCTTCATCTGACAACGAAATATCCGGAACTTCATTATAATGCTTTAACCGAAAGCAGCGTTGACAAATAATAACATCCCGTTCAAGCGCAGCTTTAGGGACATAGCCTAAGGCTTGTTTATCTTCCGTTTGAATAGGCACCCCGCAGCCTGCGCATGTGTATTGCTCTTGCATCTTTAATCCTCCCAATCGATTAATCCCTTTTTTCGCATAGACGAAAGGATACGGCGTTCCATTTTACGGTTAAAACGCGTCATCCATCCATCTGACATAGCGACCGGAACTACTAAAATTGTATGTAAACCAAGACGGTTGCCGCCTAATACATCCGTCAGCAATTGGTCTCCTATGACAACTATGTCGTCCGGTTTAAGATCCATATCCCTTATTGCCCGCTTAAAAGACCGGACTAATGGTTTTCTTGCCCTATAAATAAAAGGAACTTTTAACGGGTCTGAAAAAGCTTTGACCCTCACCTCATTATTATTAGACACAATAGTAACCAGAATCCCGGCATCCTTCATCGTCTTTAACCATTCAATTAATTCAGGGGTGGCTTCAGGATTATCCCAAGCAACCAATGTATTATCAAGGTCAGTGATGATACCTTTTATTCCTTTTCTTGTTAAATCATCGGGTTTAATTTCAAAAATGCTTTTTACATGTTCATTAGGCAAAAAATGCTTTAACAATCAATACACCTCAAATCCAATGACATTTTCCCATCACACGTATATTTTACCAAGGATACGTCCATTCACAACCATTTTAACTTTAAGATTCCATTTTATCATATTTCAACTGGAGACTATACTGCTTTTCTTAGTGTATACTGTTTATTAAATAAAAATAGGACTGAATGATTCATTCCTATGAAAGCTCCATTTTATATGCAATTCAAAGAAAAAAATCCCAAAAACATTTCGACATTTATTGACAACCTTCTAAAATGTGGATAACTTTATTCACATATCAACGATTGCCGCCTTTACTTTTTCATCAGTTATAAACAAGATGCCCACAACTTATCCACTAAAAGTTGTGGATATCAGAACGGTTGTTCTCAATTTTATTTCATGATACCATTTATTCAAGTGAAATGTCATTAACTAAGATGCTGGCGGCAAGAGTAAAGGGAGGTGTCATGCCGTAATCGGCTAAATAGTATGGAAAAGTTATCTGATGATCTCCTTATTGAGTCTTATTTTAAAGCAAAAGAATTGGAGTTAAGCAAAGAGTTTATTCACCTGATTGAAGAAGAAATTCACCGCAGATCCTTAGACGGAAAGGTTAGTCAATATAATTAACGCGCGTTTTCCCATCTCTAATAACTGAATTTTATCGGACGAGCTGTAATAGTTCGTCTTTTTCTTTTGTTTTAAGGTGAAAATATTGTAGAATTAAGTTGGATAATTCTAAATACAAGGAGGACTGATTGTGAAGAACGTCATCATACATAAGATACAAAAATACGTTTTTACCGAAGACCAATTAAGAGGTGTTTGGAAAAAATCAAAAAATCAATCTGAGTTTGATGATCTGAGTGATGAGCAAATCATGCTTTTGGCAAAAAAAGTTCTTCTTGATGCCTCGCTTAGTGAGTTGGACGAGTTTTCCCTTGATTCGGCATGGAGAACAAAATTTGATATCACGGGAAAACTGATAGCAGATGATGATTCTGATCCGGCAATGCATATCGAATTAATTGATACTTCAGAGAAAAACTCACCGCCTAACGAAGTGTTCATAGACCGTATGTTGCCTGTCCGTTGTAAAAAATGCGGATTTACTTTTTACATAGAGGATCTAAATGCTGATTTGGACAAATTGTCATGTCCTTATGATGGCGAACCTGTGGAATCAGGGGCAAGAACTTTCAAATCAGTCAGCAAAGACGATAAATAAGGAGATGAACACCCTTTATGCAAGTAACAATCGCCGTCATTATTTTCCTAGTAATATATGCAATTATTATTACTGAAAAACTCAACCGCGCCGTTATCGCTCTTCTCGGAGCAGCTGTTATGATCATCTTCGGAATCGTTGATCTTCATACAGCATTTACCAAACATATTGAATGGGATACGATTACTTTACTCATCGGCATGATGATACTTGTAGGTATAACGAATAAAACCGGCGTCTTTCAATATGTCGCTGTTAAAGCCGCAAAAGCTGTTAAGGGCGAGCCTGTTAAAATATTAGTTTCCCTTTCCATATTAACAGCTATTGGATCAGCTTTTCTTGATAATGTGACAACTGTTCTATTAATGGTTCCTGTCACTTTTTCTATTACCCGTATTTTAGGTGTCAAACCGTTCCCTTTTTTAATATCGGAAGTTTTGTTTTCTAATATTGGCGGTACAGCGACACTCATTGGCGATCCCCCTAACATCATGATAGGATCAGCCAATAAACATTTAACATTTAATGTGTTTTTGCTTAATCTTACACCCGTCATTATCATTATTGCTGTCGTCACGCTCATCATCTTATATTTTATTTACAGAAAGCAATTAAATGTTTCGGTTGAGAAAAAACAGGAACTTCTCGAACTGAATGAAAACGATTTTATAAAAGACCGCAAGCTTATGATCAAATCGTGCATCATCTTATTATTAACTGTTATTGGTTTTATTCTTCATTCCTTTATACATAGTCTTGAACCGGCAACTGTTGCCATGACTGGCGCCGCTCTGCTGCTCTTAATTGGCGTTAAGGAAAATCACATTGATGAAGCTTTTCAGTCTGTTGAATGGGTGACTATTTTCTTCTTTGGCGGCTTGTTTGTCTTGGTAGGAGGCTTAGTTGATGCAGGGGTTGTAAAATTCCTGGCATCTAAAGCCCTTGATCTTACAGGCGGGAATGTTTCTCTCACGGCACTGCTTATTCTTTGGGTTTCCGGAATTGCTTCAGGAACAATTGACAACATTCCTTATGTAGCAACGATGATTCCATTAATCCAAGACATGGCCAAAGGTATGGGATATTCAATGAATTCTCCGCACATCAATGCACTGTGGTGGGCATTGTCACTGGGGGCTTGTCTGGGCGGAAATATGACTTTAATCGGCGCTTCAGCCAATGTCGTTGTGTCCGGCCTGGCAGAGAAAGAAGGCCACGGTTTTTCCTATATGGATTTCCTAAAAATAGGCGCACCTTTAACATTCGCAGCATTAATTATTTCAACCGTTTATATTTATTTAAGGTACTTACTTCCTCTGTCTTAAAAAAATATTCTAAAAAGCCCTATCCATTTTTTTGGACAGGGCTTCTAACCATGTTATTTTAGATCAGGCGACGACCCAAATCTATCTGATTAATTAATAAACGTATGCTGCACCAACAATAATTAACAAGATGAACAAGACAACGATTAACGCAAAGCCTGCGCCCATGCCGTATCCGCCAGCTCCGTAGCTCATTCTCTCATCTCCTTTTTCTTCGTTATTTATCAGTTACATGATTAATATATGATAACTTCAAAAACTTGTTAGGGCGAATGCGGAAATACTTCGGCATATCTTATTTTTGGGCATTAGAACCATTTCATTGCCCTTTTTGTATTTTTATTCACATAAATAAAAAGGAGTGCATGACAATGCACTCTCTTTCATCTCGATTTGTTCTTATAGGGCTGCCGGTAAAACTCATTAAAAAGCTTCATTAAAGCTCTTTTTTCAATTCTTGAAACATAGCTTCTGGATATATTTAATTTTTTTGCTATTTCCCGCTGTGTGAGTTCTTTACGGTTATCAAGACCAAATCTAGCAATTACGACTTCCTTTTCTCTCTCATCGAGAATATGCAGATATTCATATATTTTCTTTTTTTCCATATTCAAAGTAATTTCGTCAATAACATCTTTATTCTTTGATTTAAGGACATCGATCAGAGAAATTTCATTCCCCTCTTTATCCTGCCCGATAGGATCATTCAGAGAAACATCTTTTCGTGTCTTTTTTAACCCTCTTAAATGCATTAATATTTCATTCTCAATGCACCTTGCTGCATATGTTGCGAGTTTGGTCCCCTTTCCTTGCGAATAGCTTTCAATAGCTTTTATTAACCCAATTGTTCCAATTGAGATAAGATCTTCACTGTCTTCTTTTGTATTTTCAAATTTTTTTACTATATGCGCTACTAAACGGAGGTTGTGTTCAATTAGACGATTGCGGGCTTCCTGATCTCCCTGTGCCATAAGTTCAAGGCATTTCCGTTCTTCATCTTCCGGAAGCGGCTGCGGAAAAGCATTGTTCTTAACGTATGATACAAAAACCCAAAATTCCTTAAATAAGTATGCCGCACTCCCAACCAATAATGACAACATCTCCCCACCTCCATTGGGCTCACATCTATTTTTATTGTTATGTGCGCCAATGTTTTTTCGTGTCTGTCCGGGGAAAAATCAGTTGATAGGGACAATTAAAATTTAAAAGCCTTTTGCAGCTCAGGCTTATTTCCAGTAATATCCGCCAATGTATATTGATCAAGGACGGCTAAATATTTTTCTGTTGCTTCTGCTAAAATACTTTTTGCCCGGCAAACCGGGCTGATAATACAAGCGCTTCGTTCCGGATTAAAACACTCAACCATATAAAAATCATCCTCTGTACGGCGGACAACCCAGCCTAAATTAATATCTTCCGGAGGCTTTGCCAGTTGTATACCGCCGCCTCTTCCCCTGATCGTATGGACCAATCCTAATTGACCAAGCTGGTGAACAACCTTCATTAAATGATTTTTTGAAATTTTATAAGCATCAGCAATGTCCTGTATGCTGATTAATTGTCCATTTGGCTGAGCCGCAAGCGAAATAAGGACACGAATTGAATAATCTGTGTAACTGGTTAATCTCATATATTACCATTTCCTCCGCTTTAAATGTCGACTTTTATGTCATTATAGCTGATTTCCAGCTTCATGACTATTAGGATTTGTTCAAAAAAGGCCCGCGCTGAAATATTATTAATTCAACGTTCTGTCACAAAAGATGTATTTAAAATACATCTTTAAGGATTATAATGGAATTGTAAAAGAGCTAAGGGGGATCAATAATGGATCAAAAAACAATTGATATTATTAAAGCAACTGTACCTGTATTAGAGGAAAAAGGAAATGAAATAACTGAAGCCTTTTATGAACACATGTTTAGTGAACATCCTGAACTTTATAATGTGTTTAACCAAACACATCAAAAAGAAGGAAAACAGCCGCGGGCTTTAGCGAAACTTGTTTATCAAGCCGCCGCTCATATTGATCGCTTAGAAGAAGTATTATCCGCGGTAAAAGTTGTTGCCCATAAGCACCGCAGTATCGGTATTAGACCTGATCAATATCCAATTGTTGGCGAAAACTTACTTTGGGCTATTAAGCATGTTTTGGGCGATCAAGCAACAGATGACATTATGAAAGCTTGGGAAATCGCTTATGGCGAAATTGCTAATGTCTTTATACAGCTGGAAAATCAGTTGCGTGAAGAAGTTAAAGAAAACAATGGCTGGGATGATTACATGCCTTTTATTGTTGATAAAAAGGTTCAGGAAAGTGATGTAATTACATCATTTTATTTAAAACCCGCTAACGGAGGAGCGCTTCCTGAATATCTTCCGGGACAATATTTAAGCCTTAAGCTTGAAATTCCTGGCGAAACTTATACACACATTCGTCAATACAGCTTATCTGATGCCCCTGGAAAAGACTATTTCCGAATCAGCGTTAAACGGGAAGATAAAAATGCAATGTACCCTGAAGGTGTTGTCAGCCATTTCTTACATGATACGATCAAAGAAGGCGATCAAATTCTTGTCAGTGCACCGGCTGGCGATTTCACGCTTGATACGTCCTCCAATAAGCCGTTGGTGTTCATCAGCGGCGGTGTCGGACAAACACCTTTGATGAGCATGCTGAAAACTGTCATTGAAAAACAGCCTGAACGCCCGATCACCTGGATTCATGCGGCGAAAAATGGTAAAGTACATGCACTTAATCAAGACGTAAAAAAAGCGGCTGAAAAACACGAAAATCTTAAAACATTTATTTGTTATAACGATCCGACAAGCAAAGACCTTGAAATGAACGAATTTGCTAAGGTCGGTCATATGGATGAAATGTGGCTGTCAGAAGTTATTGATAATAGAAATGCCGTCTACTATTTCTGCGGTCCAAAATCATTTATGGCTGCGATCTATAAAATCTTAAAACACTGGGGTATTAATGACGAGGACATCCACTATGAATTCTTCGGTCCTCAGGATGAGATGCTTGAAGAAGAAGCTGTCACAGTATAATTTTTTATTAAAAAGTTGCCTGGGAAATTCCCAGGCAACTTTTTAAGTTTGGATTTTTATGATTCCGGGTATATATAAAGACAGAATTTTCTAGAGGAGTTTTTGATAATGCAACGAATTCGGGCAATTATACGCGGAAGTGTTCAAGGGGTCGGATTTCGTTTTTTCACCCAACAGACAGCAGAAAAATATAATATTAAAGGTTGGGTTAAAAACAATGCCGACGGGACAGTTGAAATTGAAGCAGAGGGTGAATCCGGATCTTTAGATAATTTTTTTAAAGTTATTAAAGAAGGAAACCGTTTTTCACATGTTGAGGATTTGGCATTATATAAAAAGGAAAGTCTTAAACATTTTAATAGATTTAAAATAACTTATTAGATTTTGTTATCTATTATCTAAAAATTCCAAACCTGTGTTATCCTTGTATTAGACATTCGTAAATACAAATATCTGCTACATATAAAGGAGAGATAAGCTATGTATGATGTTATTATTATCGGAGGCGGTCCTGCAGGACAAAGTGCAGCATTATTTACAAGTAAAGGCGGATTGACAACATGTATTCTGGATAATGAAAAGGGACTTACCCAACGCGCTTTAATAAAGAACCATTATGGTGTCGAAGATGTTTCCGGCGGTGATCTTGTTGCAGTTGGACATAAGCAGGCTGAAAAGTTTGGAACCGACATTAAAAAGGCAAATGTCACTAATGTCGTTAAAAAGGATCAGGGTTTCACTGTTGAAACTGAAGAAGGCGATAATTACGAAGGAAAGCAAATTATTTTAGCAACAGGCGCTAATGCAAAGCTTGCTGAAAACATCGGATTGCATACTAAACCTGGTGATGAGCCTTATGTTAAACATGTCATTGATGTTGATGCAGCCGGACGTACGAATATTGAAGGAATTTGGGCTGCCGGAACAGCTGCAGGAGTCAGTGTTCATACAATCATTACAAGCGGAGACGGGGCAAAAGTTGCTGTTAACTTAATGAGTGACTTAAAAGGCGAACGTTACGTCGATCATGATGCACTGTAAACATCATCAAAACCCTCTTGGTTCTAAAAACCAAGAGGGTTTTTTCACTTTATAAAAACGGAGTGTGTTCCAGCCTTTTATTTAAATTTTCTTCATTAATTTTTTTAATTCTCTTTTGATCCTGATACTCTTGCATAGTTAATCTTTTTCTTTTTATGCTCATGGTAAGCGTGAAAGTAAAGAGGTTTAACTTAAGCATAAGCTCTCCTCCCTTCTTTTAAAATAACGTTTCATAAAAATCCCGTTTTCTCCTTAAACCAAGCTGTAATTGTTTGTAAAAACAATGGCATCTGTCTTCATCTCCTTTTTAAATTTTTTATATGAAAAAGACCTATGGCAAAAACATGCCTTAGGTCTTTTTACTAAAAAAGTAATTACTACCTTTAATAGCCAAAATAAAAAGGTAAAAAAAGACCACAGGCTATTACGACCTGCGGTACCCATAAAAATCTCTTCTAAAATAGAAAAGATATATATGATCAAAAAATCCGACTGAAGGCCGAGCCTAAGAATTTATATTCAATTATCGTTAATTCATATTGTCTCATCATTAACATTATGCTCAACCTCCCTTTAAATTGATAATGTCATTATACACAGACTTTTTTGAATTGTAAACATAAAAATTAAATTTTTCCAGTTCATTTTAAAGAGGATGTTCAAAAAGTCCGGGAAACATTGCCGTCGATACTGTGAATAAGGTGCTCCTTCGCCGAAGATTACTCATTGGAGTATTTCCACTTCTCGTCGCAACTCGCAGTAGTTCGAGATGTAATGCTCGTTCCTCCTTTTTGAACACGATTTTAAATGCTTGTAATCGCGCCGCCGTCAACTAAAATTGAACTGCCTGTCATATAGGTACAAGCGCCGGAAACAAGAAAAGCAACGACTTTTGCCAGTTCCTCAGGTTGACCATAACGTCCCAGGGGAATGCCTTTTTCCGCTTGTTTTCTGACCTCTTCAAGTGCCAGACCCGTTTGTTCAGCCCGCGCTTTATCGAGATACTCTACCCGGTCAGTAGCAATCCTGCCCGGGGCAACTGTATGAATTAAAATATTTTTTGGTGCGAGCTCCTCAGCTAACGTTTTTGTGAGTCCGACAATTCCCAGCCTGAATGTATTGGACAATACAAGGTTAGTTATCGGCTGCTTTATTGATGATGAAGCAATATTAATAATTCGTCCCCCGCCCCTTTTTTCCATAATAGGGACTGCTTGGCGTATTAAACGGACATAGCTTAGGAGATTAAGTGTAAACGAATGCTGCCAATCTTCATCAGTCATCTCCAGAAAGCTGCCGCTTGGCGGTCCGCCGGCATTATTGATAAGAATGTCAATGCCCCCATATTGATTAACTGTTTTTACAACCGCTGAGTTTAAATCCTCTTCTTTAGTTACATCCGCTTTTATGTATGCCGCTTTTCCGCGTCCAATCGCCGATAATTCCTGTGCGACCTTTTGTAACTTTTCTTCACTCCGGCTGGCGATCATGACATTAACACCTTCCCGGACAAGCTGTTCCGCTATCGCTTTGCCTAACCCTTGACTCGAAGCCATCACCAGCGCATTTTTACCTTTTAATTCAAGATCCATATTTGTCCCCCCGATTTGTTACACTAACCATAAGCGGGGGACGAACAAAACCCCCACTTATGGAAGTTTCACTTTATGAAATTCTTCAAGATTTACTTTAGAAGCAGTAATAAACTCCCTAATAATAAATATTTCGATGGCACTATAGCATTTCCTGCAAGCGATATTGTTCGACAAAAGTATTGATAAATCGACAAAATTGCTTGACTTTTAGGAAACCTGAGTGTAGAATTTTTACATAATTTCAAGAAGATTGAGGGTTTTTTAGGGTGAAAAATGAATTATTTAGAAAGAAAAGCATCAAAGAATTGCTAAAGAAAGATGGAAATATCCATCTAAAGCAAACATTAGGAGCATTTGATTTAACGCTGCTTGGGGTAGGTGCCATTATTGGAACAGGTATATTCATTCTTCCTGGAACAGTAGCTGCGGAGCATTCCGGACCTGCTATCATTTTTTCGTTTATTTTAGCCGCTATAGTCTGTGCATTAGCAGGTATGTGTTATTCAGAATTTTCTTCATCTGTACCAGTAACAGGCAGTGCGTATACCTATGGATACATTGTGTTTGGGGAGTTAGTTGCCTGGTTTGTCGGGTGGGCTTTGCTGTTGGAATATGGATTAGCAGTTGCAGCGGTTTCAACCGGCTGGTCTTCTTATTTAAGTGCTTTGTTAGAGGGATTTAATATTTCCATTCCAAAGGCGATCTCAGGTTCTTTTGATCCGGCACATGGAACATATGTAAATGTTCCGGCTATCGTCATTATATTTGCAACTGCCTTCTTATTAACGCTTGGCGTAAAAGAATCTACGAAGTTTAATACGATCATGGTATTTATTAAAGTTTGCGTTATACTTTTATTTATTGGAGTAGGTATCTTTTATGTGAGGCCATCTCATTGGCAACCATTTATGCCGTTTGGCGTGAAAGGCGTTATGAGCGGTGCAGCCCTAGTTGTCTTTGCTTATCTTGGATTCGATGCTGTTTCGTCAGCTGCTGAAGAGGTAAAGAATCCACAACGTAATATGCCAATTGGCATTATTGGATCGTTATTTATTTGTACAATACTTTATGTAGTTGTATCGATTATTTTGACAGGCATTGTTTCGTATACACATCTAAATGTAAGTGACCCGGTTAGCTTTGCTATGCAGATTGTTCATCAAGATTGGGTCGCTGGCGTGATTTCACTTGGTGCTATTATTGGGATGATGACAGTCATACTAGTTATGTCATATGGCGGAACAAGACTTCTTTACGCGCTTGGCCGTGATGGATTGCTGCCGAAAAGCATGTGTGAGCTGAGTAAAAAATATAGAACACCAGTTAAAGGTACATGGGTGTTTGCAGTACTAGTAGCCTTTTGTGCAGGGTTTGTGCCATTGTCTGAACTAGCAGAATTAGTGAACATGGGAACATTACTTGCATTTACAATCGTTTCAATCGGAGTTATTTACTTAAGAAAAAATAAGAGCATACCAACAGGCGGTTTTAAAGTACCGCTCTTTCCAATCTTACCGATTTGCTCATTTCTATTATGTATATTTTTAATTACTCAGCTTTCTGTTCATACGTGGATTGCTTGCGGTATTTGGATGATATTTGGATTATGCATCTATTTTGCTTATGGTAAAAAGCATAGTATAATGAATAAAGAATAAGAAATGCAAGAAGTGAGCTTACGCAATGTAAGGCTCACTTTTTTTTGGACAAGGCAGTTATAAAAATAAAAAAAGTCATAGCCCAAATTGACATGGACTATGACTAGTTTTGTTCAAGCTTCTTCTTTGCCGCTTTCATTCTCCAGAAAAAGAGCAAAGCAATAATCATAATACCTAAACAGCCGAAAGTGAGAATCTCGCTTTTCGCTGCAGTTTTACCTTGAAAAGGAATCAATGTACCTATATATAAAAACACACTTAAAAACATAAATATGAAACTAAAGCGTTGGTAATCAATGGCTTTGTGTTTAAGATTCTTTAACTCTCGTTCGTTCATACTTATCCCTCCCCCTATTTTTACTTTAACATGGATTAATAAAAATCCTGACATGTAATTCTTGTAAAAAGAGGGAATGGACATGAACGTTTTAGTAAAGTGCAGGCATTTGGCCCTTTTCTAACACACTATCATTCAAAGACTTGTGTCCATTCATCCTTGCCGCTAAGCATCTTTTCAGCAATTTCCTTAGCGCCTTCCAGACTGTGGCTTGCCGCCCAGCCGCATTGAACTTCATTACAGGCGGGAACTTCGGTCGCATTTAAGACATCATTCAATGTTGTCTCAAGCGCTTCAAGTACACTTTCATAGTTATCATTATTCATGATAGAAAGATAGAAGCCTGTTTGGCATCCCATTGGCCCGATGTCAAGCACGTTATCCATATGATTACGGATATTTTCCGCCATAAGGTGTTCTAATGAATGGAGGCCAGGCATATCCATATGCTCTTTATTCGGTTGGCAAAAACGGATATCATACTTATAAACCTTGTCTCCATGCGATCCTTCACTGACTCCGACAAGTCTGACATAAGGTGCTTTAACCTTTGTATGATCAAGATTGAAGCTTTCCACGTTCATTTTTTTAACCACGTGTTTTCAACTCCTTTAACATATTTAAAATAAGGTTTGCAGAATTTTTAGCGGCGACATCCAGGAATTGGTCAAATGAAATCCCTGCCTCTTTCCCTGCGATATCGGAAAGGGAGCGAATTATAACAAACGGTGTTTTGAATTGATGACATACCTGAGCAATGGCTGCCGCCTCCATCTCTCCCGCTTTTAATTCCGGAAACTTTTCTTTAACAAAAGCCACTCGGTCTGCATCAGACATAAAAGAATCCCCAGTTGCAATTAACCCTTTTACAATTTTGAAGTCGGCCATCTTATTAGCCGCCTTTTCGGCAACATCTACCAAAAACGCGTCCGGCTGATAAAAGGCCGGCATTCCCGGTACTTGCCCGTATTCATAATCAAAAACGGTTGCATCCACATCATGATGACGAACCTCAGAGGAAATGACCACATCCCCCACTTGCAAATCTTGATCGAATCCGCCGGCAGATCCGGTATTAATAATATAGTCAGGCTTATAATCATGAATTAAAATCGACGTGCTCATAGCGGCGTTAACTTTGCCGATACCGGATTGCAACAGAACGATATCGAGGGACTCGAGTTGCCCGCTGTAAAAACGGCAGCCCGCTACCTCTTTTTCTTTAAGGTTTTGAATTAAGCTCCTAAGCAATTTAACTTCTTCGTCCATTGCACCGATTAGACCTATTTTCATGGAAATTCCCCTTCTATTGAATGTATTATTGTAATCAATTTTAACATTCATCTTTATTTGTTTCTACATATCTGGAATGTCATTCACTTGGGTGATGGTAATACTCCTTCGCCGAAGCATATTCAATGGAGTATTGCCACTTCTCGTCGCAAAGCTATAGGAATAAATATTCAGGTTGTTGCTTTGCTGGATAACAGATTCCTATCCTTTTCTAAAATCTAAAATGACTTTTCCATAGTTTCCGGACAAGGCCATTTCATAAGCCTCTTGATAGTTTTTAATAGGGACAATTTTAGAAATGACCGGTTGCAAATCAAGCTTCTCTTCTCTCAAATATTGCAAACTTTTAGAGAAATCCGACGGAAAGTTATAAATAATACTTCCTAATAAGGATATTTCATTTCTTACAATATGACTTATAGGGAGATTTGCTTCCGGTGTCATGCCAATCAAGACCATTGTACCGCCCGGCTTAACTAATTGTACGGCTTGCTCTACGGATGCTTTTGCACCGGCAGCTTCGATCACTATATCGAAAGTTTCATTTTCAATTTCATTAGGGTTGACTGCTCTAATATCTCCTAAGCGCTTGACTATATCGAGTTTTAACGGGTTAATATCAATAGCTGTTATGCGCGCCCCTAAATAGCAGGCCATTGCAGCTGTCAGCATCCCTTCAGTGCCGCACCCCATTATAGCAATATGACAGTCTTTCGTAATATGAACTTTTCTTAAAGCATGGACAATAACAGACAAAGGTTCGATTAAAATAGCCTTTTCATTCGATATATCTTCCGGAATCGGCAGAACGTACTTTGATGAAACAATGATTTCTTCAGCAAACCCGCCATCAGCGTTAACCCCAATCGATTTTTTGTTTCTGCAAATATTCGGTTTGCCTGCTGAACAAAAATCACATTCATCACAAAATGTATTAGGAGCAACAACGACCCTTGTTCCAATTTCATAGTTAACGTCTTTCCCAGTCGCAATAATTGTTCCTAATAATTCATGCCCGGGGCGAACCGGATAAGAAGCATGGCCAAGTTTTCCTTTAAAAACAGAAAGGTCTGAGCCGCAGATGCCGCCATAAATTAATTCGATTTTCACTTCATGATCCAGTAAATGCTGGACGGGTTCAGAGTCTTTTAATGATAAGTCACGGGGTTTATTCAGACGTAATTCCAACATTTTCGATTCCTCCGTTGATTGATTTATTGTTTGTGACGTTTAAACTATTAATAATAACTTTAGCAGTACAAGATTTATATTGTATATTTATTTTACACTTGTTTTAAAAAATAGTTAAATCAGCTGTCAAAACACAAATAACCGAACCCTTCTAAAGCGGAGAGATCGGTTTTCATGTACATAAAAGTAATAATACAGGCGCCCCTGGAACATACGGCTTTCATTACGAATCAACCGCCATAAATGTCCCAGTACCCCTTTATTTTAAAAAAAGAAAAATGGCCTCAATTTTCACTATACATATAATGAAAACCGAGTCCTTTTATGACAAACTAAAATTATATCTCTTATTTTCAAAAGCTAAAAACTTTAATTAGTATGACTGGAAACATTGCTAACCTCTTGCTCAAAAGGGGTTTCAATCGGATCCAAGTCTGTAAGCAAAAAGACGTAGCTTAATATACCTATGACCAAAATAATTCCGGCAACGACAAAAGCGTAAGCAAATGATCCTGTGGCACCGACAATGAATCCGGTAACAATCGGGGCTAAAATACCCATCGCATTATTTCCGAATGCACAAATGCCAACCAGTGTGCCAACTGTTCCTTTCGGGGCAATAAATGTTGGAATGCTGTAGGCTATCGATGAGGTTACGACGAGACCGCCAAGAGCTACTGAAATCCAGAATACAGCTATCTTTGCGCTGGCAGTAAATACCGCACCAATAACTGCCAGACCAAGAACCATTCCGATAACAAGAATGATCTTTCGTACACGAGTCTGATCATGCCCCTTTTTAGTCAAATGGTCGACGAGCCAGCCTCCAATCAGTAATTCGGAGAGAAATCCGATAATCCATGGTGTAGCCGAATACCAGCCGGACTTAAGGACTGACATATGCATCTCCGTTTGTAAGTAACCCGGGAGCCAGGTCAGAAATAAGAACCAGGAATAGCCATAGGCCGCAAATCCAATTAGTACGCCCCAAACTTTACGTTGAGTTAATAAAAACTTGATATTTCTCATCGTTCCGCCTGATGCGGCATCTGAACTCTGCTGCGCACCGCCTTCGACAATATAATTATACTCCTCTTTCGAAAGCCCTTTATCCTCGTGAGGATCCCGGTACATAAACCAAAATACAATAAAGAAAACAAAACTTAGGATAGCAGTCATATAAAAGCCGCCCCGCCAGCCCCAAGCGGTGACCGCCAACGCAACAATTGGGGTACCAATTGCATTAGATAACTTTGATTCAGCGTCAAACAATGATGTCGCAAAGGCACGTTCCTTGCGCGGGAACCAATGCCCTGTTGCTTTTGCTGCAGCAGGAAAATAGGGTGCTTCTGCTACCCCGAGTATTACCCTGGACAATATAATGAGACCATAACCGCTGACCACTGCTGTCATTAACGTGGCCAAAGACCAGATAAATGTACAAACACGCATGAGCCATTTAATGCCGATCTTATCAAGCAGGACGCCGGAAGGGATCTGAAGGAGAGCATAAGACCAGCCAAATGAAGAAAGAAGAATCCCCATCTCTCCGGGGCTTAAATGAAATTCCTTTGTCATCGGTGTTAATCCAACAGATAAATTAACACGATCAAAATAGTCAATAATAACACCGACAGCAAGCAATGCTGCAATGACCCAACGTTTTTTACCTATACGCTTTTTACCCATGCGTTGTCCACCTTTCAACGGTTTCCAATTTTCTGACATATAAGACGCCCGAAAGCTGTAATTCTTACAGCTTCGGTTAACAATTTAAATTAAATCAAAATATTACCCTATAGATTTCTTAACAATATTAAGAACCGTTTTTAAATCTTCAATCGGAATTTGACCGGGGGCTGAACTATTTTCACCAACGGCAAAGGTCACAGCAGAACCAAACACGCCTCCAAACATACGTGTTAAAGAACCATAACCGCCCATTGACATTGTTATCAACGGTATACTCAATTTTTTGTCAGCTTGTAAAGTCACATTTAATAGTTTTAAAACATCTTCAAGTGTTTTCGGCATAACTGCTGCTTTGACAATATCAGCATCATAAGCTTCTGCCTCTGAAAACTTTTTATTTAAAACATCCCCGCTTGGTGTGAAATCAAAATTGTGATAGGACATAATCATTTTTATGCCTGTATCATATGAGACTTTTCTTAAATAATGCAGATGCTCTGTCTGATTGCTTAATTCAAAATCAATGATATCGACGGTTTGAGTTTTACAAATCTCAGTATACAATTCAACAATATCTTTTTCCGATAGAGATATCGGCTGACCGCCCTCTCTTTGTGAACGGTTAGTAAAAATAATTGGAACGTCACCAGCAGTTTCCCTAATTTTCTTCGCTGAATTAATTACAGCTTGTACATTTTCAATTTGATAAAAATGATCAACACGCCATTCAATTAAATCGGGTTTTTTAGCCATTACCTTATCTAATTCAGATAAAATGCCCTCTTGATGATTACCAGTTAATGGCGCACATATAAGCGGTTGTTTATCAGCACCTAATTGTCTTCCTCTTACCTCGACTATTTTTTTTTCTACCAATATCAATCCCTCCTCACCTATATTAAAAAACTGGTACAAGTCTTGATTATTTATTAACAGTTAATGCTTATACCGTCTTAAACAACCTTACAAATGGTCATTTAAGAGTGATTAGCGACCTGCACACGAGGGAATTCTCAAGAATTTCGGCACCTCGGCAAGCCGGTCTTGATAAAAACTCTTCTGGGCAGGATGATCGGAAAAGAAAAAATCATACAAAGTGATTTTAACCGTTCCGATCTCTCACTGATTAAAGGGATATTTTAATATTATTTTTGTCATCCCCGCTCTGTTCGTTGCCTGACTCTCTTTCATCAAGGCTTTCGATAGGATTTAAATCAGTGAGCAGAAATACGTAACTGAGTATACCAATGATTAAAAAAATTCCAGCTACTATAAAAGCAGAAGAAAAGGAACCTGTTGCCCCTACTATAAATCCTGTTACAATCGGAGCAGCAATCCCCATCGCATTGTTTCCGAAACTTATTAAGCCCGTTAATGTCCCGACGGTGCCTTTTGGTGCTATAAAAGTCGGTATGCTAAAGGCGATGGAAGATGTAATAACGAGACCGCCAAGAGCAAGTGAAATCCAGAATACAGCAACTTTTGCGCTGTCTGTAAATACAGCACCGATAACAGCGAGACCAAGAAGCATACCAATAACTAAAAATGTCTTACGAAGGCGGGTTGGGTTATATCCCTTTTTAGTTAAATGGTCAATAAGCCAGCCGCCTATAATTATTTCTGAGAGCGTCCCTATAATCCAGGGTATTGCTGCATACCAACCGGATTGAATGACTGACATGTGCATTTCTGTCTGAAGGTAACCCGGAAGCCATGTCAGAAAAAGAAACCAAGAATATCCATAGGCTGCAAAACCGATAAATATCCCCCAAACTTTTCGTTTCGTTAACAAGTATTTGATGTTTTTCATCGTTCCTCCCGGCGCGCTCTCCGTACTTTGCGCTCCGCCCTCAACGATGTAATCATATTCTTCCTTTGATAATCGTTTGTCTTCATGGGGATCCCGATACCAAATCCAAAACACTATTGCAAACAATATACTAAGGGTAGCTGTCATGAAGAAGCCGCCGCGCCATCCCCAAGCGGACACCGCCAAAGCAACTATCGGTGTTCCTATCGCATTAGACAATTTAGATTCTGAATCAAACATTGATATAGCCAATCCCCGTTCTTTACGCGGGAACCAATGTCCCGTGGCTTTTGCTGCTGCCGGAAGATATGGTGCTTCTCCTGCCCCGAGTAATACCCTTGACAAAAGGACAAGGCCATAACCGCTTACAACGGCAGTCATTAATGTGGCCAGGGACCAAATGACCGTTCCTAATCGCATCATCCATTTTACGCCTATTTTATCAAGCAATACACCTACAGGGATTTGAAGAAGAGCATAAGACCAGGCAAATGACGAAAGAAGAAGCCCCATTTCCCCAGGAGTTAAATTAAATTCTTCTGTCAGCGGTTTTGCTGCAATAGATATATTTGTGCGGTCAAAATATTCAATAATGACACCAATTCCGAGCATTACCGCAATCATCCAGCGCTTTTTACCGATATGTTGTTTGTTCATATATTCACCTTCTTAATACAATAGCTCGTTATACACTGGTACCTTATGTTCTTCATTTTGGACTTTTCTTTCTTTTTTTGGAAAAGAAATGATCCCATTCTTTCCAAATAAGTAAGGGCTGAGATCTCCGCTGTTAATCTGACCGAATTTCTTGATAAAACATCCCGCTATTAAGAGATCAAAATTTAAAACTACCTATTAATTTTATCATACTAAATAAATAATGAGACTCAGACATTAATTTAAACGCTTTCAATATTAACCAATTAAACACCCGAAACCTTATTATCATAAAGTGAGGTACTGGAAACAGTACGTTCCCATTTTCCCCACAACATTCCTCCCCCGTACACAATTGCCGATCCTGTCTTTATATAACGCTCTTTTGCTTTAACTCTTCAATCTCTTGTTCCGTTAAACCAACCAAATTTTGAAGAATTTCGTCGTTATGTTCTCCTAAATCAGGGGCTATGCTTCTAATGCGCCCAGGTGTTTGTTCAAATTTTGGAACAATGCCGGGCATCTTAATTTTTCCTAATCTTGGATGGTCTACTTCAATGATATCCTCCCGGGCTTTATATTGCGGATTTTCAAAAATATCTTTAATACTTAAAATCGGACTGACGGGTACACCAAACTTATCAAGTCTTTCTAAGAGGTCATCTCTATCTATAGTCCCGATCCAGTCAGAAACAATTTGATTTGTCTCATCGTTATTTTCTAAGCGCTTTGCGTTTGTGTAAAATTTATCATCCGTTAACATATCTTCACGATTCATCGCTTTAGCCAATCTTTCAAAAGTTGAGTCTGTACTTGTTACTAATACAACGTAATGGCCATCCTTCGTTTTAAATGTCCCGGACGGACTGGAGTGCCCCGCTAATCCCGGTGACCTTTCCCTTACCTTGCCAAGCTGATCATATTCTGCAACAAGGAATTCCATCATTCTAAAAACTGTTTCAAATAATGCAATATCAACCATTTGTCCGCTGCCTTCAGGATTTACATCACGATAATAAATCCCTGTGACCGCAGAAAAAGCCACATAAATGCCGCATATATAATCTGTCAGCGAAAATGACGGACTTGTCGGGTGTCTATCGGGAAACCCTTGCAAATAAGTATACCCGCTGAATGCTGTTGCCGGTGTTCCAAATCCAGCCTTTTCACGGTATGGTCCTGTTTGACCGTAGCCGGAAACCCGAATCATTACTAAATTTGGATTAACCTTCTTTAACTCCTCATATCCGGCACCCCATTTCTCCAACGTTCCCGGCCTGAAGTTTTCTATTAAAATATCAACTTTCGAAACCAGTTGTTTAAATACTTCAACACCCTCAGATTTATGCAAATCTAATGTCAACGATTTTTTATTTCTGGACAATCCCGGCCAGCGAAGGGGTTCGCTATCAGAAAACGGGCCAACATGTCTTGAAGTGTCACCTTTCCCCGGCATTTCAACTTTAATGACATCGGCACCAAAATCCCCTAATAATGCTGTTCCGAAAGGTGCAGCGATCATTGTTGAAACGTCTAATACTTTTACACCTTCTAAGGGTAATCGTTTCATCATTAATACCTCCTTCTCTAAATTCTTCTAATATAATAGTGAAAGTAACTTATTCTTTTTTTCAGGTTCACTTATATCTTGCTCACGGATCATTAGAATCTGTTGTTCTATTGCTTTGTTACTTTCTGAAATTTTAGCCAGCTTTATGAGTTCTCTTTTTTCTTTTTCCGATATTTTATAAGAATTAATTCCAAATACTAGATCTATCGCACTATAACCCATTGTGCTAAACAATTCATCATACGGGGAAACCACATCCATATCTCCTTAGAAAGATGAGGGGGAAAATCCCCCACCATTTTTTATTAAAGTATTGATACTTAATATTGATCAGGTTGTGACATGTGAAACTTTTTTCCCAGGTGAATAAATATCAAGAATGTTCCAATGTCCATCGGTAGGGACAGGATCATTAACCATAGCGACATCAATAACAACAGGTTTATTTGCTTCTATTGCTTTTTGCAGTACAGGTTTAAATTCTTCTGCGGATTCTATTGTGATGCCTTCAATACCATACCCCTTTGCAATACTTGCGAAGTCTGGTGAATATGTTTCACCGCTTTTATTAAAAACAGTGCCGTAAGTTGTGTCATAATGAGCTTTTTCTAAGCCCGCAATGGTTCCGAACGCGCTGTTGTTCATAATTACCCAAACGACAGGGATGTTTTCTTCAAAAGCTGTCGCAAGTACGGAAGGATTTTGACCGAAGCCGCCGTCTCCTATTAGAGAAACAACAACCTTATCTGGTCGGGCCAGTTTGGCGCCTATAGCCGCCGATGAGCCAAAGCCCATTGTACAATACCCGCCAGGTGTTAATATTGTACCGGCTTCATAAATTGGGAACTGCTGTCCGACACCATTTTTATTCCACCCTACATCTGTGGTGATATACGCATCTTTAGGCAATACTTGCCGGACATCCTCCAATATACGCTGCGGTTTCATAGGAAAAGCATTGCTTTGAACGTTTTCTTGATTGCTATCTTTAAATGTATGTTTGTAAGAGGCTATCTCTTCTTTTAATTGTGCATTTCGCTCCACACCATTTGGATAAAGTGCCTTGGCAACACGATTAAGAACGGTTAATGCCTGCTTAAGGTCACTGACAACACCGATTTCTGCCGGATAGTTCCGTCCAATTTCATTAGAATCAATATCAATGTGGATCAATTTTGTCGGCGGGAAGTTAAACGTATACTCAGGTTCCCAAGAGCTTGAGTCCGCTTCCGAAAAACGGGTTCCCAAAGCTAGAATATAATCTGCTTGTCTGCATTTATCATTAATAAACTTCGTACCCCAGAATCCGGTCATCCCTAGAGTTAACGGGTGATCGTCTGAAACGGCTCCTTTGCCCATTATGGAGTATGCAACCGGAATATTAAGATGATCAACCAATTCCCTTAGTTCATCAGATGCATTGGACAACATGATACCGCCGCCGGCATAAATAAGCGGCTCTTCAGCATCAACAAGTGTTTCAATAATTTTTTTAGCGGTTTCATCATCGATTGATGGTTTTTGAATATGCCTTGTGTTATGTTTAAGTTTCTCGAATAAGGAGACATCAATTTCTTTCGAAAAGATGTCCATAGGTACAGATACTAATACGGGACCCGGCCTTCCGCTTTCCGCCAATTGAAAAGCCTTCTGAATAATTTCAGGAAAACGGTCAGCGCGATCAACACGCCAAGCACGCTTAACAAAAGGACGATAAATTTCGTATTGTTGTGCATCCGCATGCAAATTAATTTCTTGATGCGGATGTTTGCCGTAATAATGGGTTGGAACATCGCCGGCAATGACAACCATAGGGATAGAATCAAGCGCCGCATTAGCTACACCTGTTGCCGCGTTTGTTAATCCCGGCCCCAGGTGGCTTAAGACAACAGCTGTTTCTCTTTTGGCACGAGCATAGCCATCTGCTGCATGTGCCGCAATTTGTTCATGTCTGACATTGATAAATTTGATTGGACTTTTATCTAGTTCTGCCAATACAGCAATATTCGTATGGCCGCAAAGTCCAAAGATATGTTCTACGCCGCAATTTTCAAGATATTTTACTAGTTGTTTTGAAACAAGTTCTTTCATGTCCGATTTCCCTCCTTGAAATCTAAAACGACCTTTCCGTAGTTTCCAGACAAAGCCATTTCATAGGCTTGTTGATAGTCTGCGAGTGGTACAATCTTTGAAACAATTGGATCTATATAGAATTCACTATTACTCAGGTACTCCAGGCTTTCGGAAAAGTCAAACGGGAAGTTATATATGATACTCCCATATATCGTTACTTCACTCCGTACAACATGTGATACCGGAAAATTCGCTTCCCGTGCCATGCCAATTAATATCATTGCGCCGCCTGGTTTTATAAGTTGGACCCCTTGTTCAAAAGTTTCTTTTACACCTGCCGCTTCGATCACTACATCAAATGTTTCTCCACTGATCTCCTCAGGGCGGAGAGCCTTTATATCACCGAGTTTTCTGACAAGATCGAGCTTTAATGGATTAATATCAGTGACTGTTACATTAGCTCCCAAATGGTTGGCTAATGCTGCAGCCAACATCCCCTCTGTACCGCATCCCATAATGGCAACCGAACTTGTCCTATTTAGTTGAGCCTTTTTTAAAGCATGAACAATGACTGACAAAGGTTCAATTAAAATCGCCTTCTTATCTGTTACAGTATCGGGAACCTGCAGGATATACTTAGATGAAATGACGAATTCTTCAGCAAAACCGCCGTCAGCATTGATGCCGATCGATTGTTTGTTCAGGCAAATATTTAACTTTCCTTGCAAGCAATATTCGCATTCTCCGCAAAAAGTATTGGGAGCAATGACCACCCTTGTGCCGATGTCATAGGTGACATCTTCTCCTTTTTCTATAATTGTCCCCAATAACTCATGGCCGGGCCGGACAGGATAGGTTGCATGATTCAGCTTTCCTTTAAAAACCGAAAGATCCGAACCGCAAATCCCGCCGTAAATCGATTTTATTTTGACTTCATCATCCTTAATAAATGGCTGCCCCCCGGACTCTCTAAGTTCTAATTCACGAGGTTTCTTTAAATGTAGTTCCAGCAAAATCATCGCCGCCAATCATTGTGCATATTTTCAAATAAGCAATTCATTGTAAAAGGTTCTGAAAAACAAGCATCTTCATTTCAGTCATTTCCTGAATCGCATAACGAGGGCCTTCACGTCCAATGCCGCTGTCCTTAATGCCGCCATAAGGCCAATGATCCAATCGGAAGTTTGATGTTCCGTTTATGACAACGCCCCCTGCTTCGAGTGAGTGTGCAACTTTATATGCTAAATCCATTTGGTTTGTAAACAGACCTGCTTGAAGACCAAATGAAGAATCGTTCGTCTCATTAATAGCTTCATCGATTGTTTCATAAGGAATAATGCTGACAACCGGACCGAATACTTCATCGCAAACAACTTTACTCTTCTTTGGAGGATTTAATAAAACAGTAGGTTCGACGGTCGCCCCATTCCTTTTGCCTCCATGAATAAGCTCTGCCCCAAGTGTGACTGCTTCATCTACCCAATCAATGATTCTTTCAGCGGTCTTTTCATCTACAACAGAACCAATATCTGTATCAGATGACAGTGGATCGCCTATTTTAATTTTTGAAACTTCTTGTTTTAAAAGTTGGGTGAATGGTTCAACCACTGATTGATGAACATAAATCCTTTGTACAGAGATACAGCTTTGTCCTGAATTACTATAGCCGGTTTTGGCGCAAAGTGTTGCCGCGCGTTCTAAATCGGCATCTTCATGAACAATTGTTGAAGCATTTCCGCCTAATTCAAGAAGTACCTTCTTCATACCTGCTGTCTCACAAATGTTTCTGCCGGCTATGACACCTCCGGTAAAGGAAATGACGTTCGTCCGCTCATCTTTTACTATTTTTTGTCCGATCCCGCCGCTGCCGATTACCATATTGATAGCGTTTTTAGGGAGTCCTGCTTCCAATAACAGTTTTAAAAGCTCTGTTGCTATTAATGTTGTCTGGGAAGCGGGTTTTAAAATCACACTGTTGCCTCCCGCAAATGCAGGGCCAATTTTATGGCATATCAGGTTTAAGGGTGCATTAAACGGTGTAATCGCTGCCACAACACCGACAGGGACACGAAAAGTGGCGGCAAAAGCATTGGCTCCCCTTTCAGAAACATCACCCGGCATAGTTTCTCCAAACAGTCTTTTCGCCTCTTCAGCAGAAAGCTCTAATGTTTCGATTGAACGGGATACTTCATCAAGCGTGTTTTTCAAAGGCTTTCCTAATTCAAGGGAAATGAGTTTAGCAAACCGTTCTTTTTCTTGTTCCAATAAGCTGGACGCTTTTTTTAAAATTTTTGCCCGTTTGAAGGTTGGTATTTCAGCTATATCCTTTTTAGCTGAGTAAACACAAGCCAGCGCATTTTCAACATCCTGGTCCGTTGCCAAAAACTGCTCTCCGATCACTTCGCCGGAATAAGGGCTCTTAATTGGCTTGGTTTTTCGATCAGAAGAAATCCATTCCCCATTAATATAAGATTGTGCTGTTTTTAGCGACTTGACATTTGTTATTGTCATGATTGCAATTCACTCTCCTTTTCTATGTGACGAATTGAGGGTCCAGTGTATTGAACCAATTCTTCTGTGTTTGGACATGGGCCTTTAATTAATACACCATTGTTCAATTCCTCAAAGGCATGGGCAACGATCCCCATTCCGCGCGACAAGGCAAAAACACCTTTTGCAGCTTCTGCAGGAATGCCTAATTCACATTGAACCGCCGCGGAAACACCATCGATATTCATCGTCATCTTTTTTTGTTTTCGTTGCTCCAATTGTCCTCTGAACGCTTCAGCAATCCTTAAATATTCCCCTGAAATTTCGCCTTCCTCCACTAAATTTTGAGAAAGTTGATAAAGCTTTCTTACACGAGGGTCATCGTCATGTAATTGGTGACCAATCCCCGGCAGCTTTTCTTTCTTTTCTTCTAATAGATCCAATTGATCTTTAACGACCTGGGAAAGGCTTTGTTGTTTGTCTTCCTTTACAATCGCATTTGTCTGATAAAAAAGTTTCATGCCTTTTTCAGCGGCTCCCCCATGGATATCCCCAAGCAAATTTATACCCGTAGCGACAGCTGAATTAAATGATATACCGCAAGTAGCAGCCATTCTGCCGGCAGCAATCGAAGGAGCTCTTGGCCCATGGTCTGCGCCCGCTACTAGAACGCTCTCAAAAAGCTTTGCCTTTTGATCGCTGAGTATTTCTCCGCAAAGCAGAAAATAGAGCATTTGACTATATGAGAGGTTTCCAATTAACTCCTCAATCGGGTACCCTCTAATAATGATTTCGTTTTTTTTAATACTGCTTATTGACGTATTCCACCACGCCTCTCCATTAGAGTAAGCGTCTAATGCACTTCTATTCTTCATAAAGAACCTCCTTTATTAAGACTTTACTCAGATATTAAGGAAATCTTATTTGTCTTTAGCAATTTTGCTCTTACTTATAAATGCCATTTCCTTAATCCTTTGTTCCAACCAATGGAACCCAATTACATTAAACGGAACTTGATTTTTATTGTATATAAGGTTTTAAAGGCTGTCAATAATTTAGTGAAAAAAATGTAAAGAGGCATTAGTTTGAATAATCAAGCCCCCTAAAAAATCATTAGAAATAAACAGAGAATGTAAAGCCTGATTTATTTTGGTACAATAACAGAAAATAAGTTATATTTTTGCGAATTGGTCCCTGCGTCGAATTAGCAACATCGCTGCCAATTTATACTTTCTTAAAGTGTAAAAAATTTGATACAAAAACAAAGGATGATGTCAAAGTGTCAACTAAAGAAGAAAAGGGAGGACAAGGATTAAGAACTGTTCAAAGAGCTTTAGATATTCTTAACTGTTTTGATGAAGAGCAGTCTGAACTGAGTCTCACAGAGTTTTCCAACAAATTGGGGTTAGCTAAATCAACAACAACAAGACTTTTATCAACCTTAGAACAAAACGATTTTATAGAAAAAGACCATTCAACCCTTAAATATAAACTTGGTAAAAAAATTTATTATTTAGGTTTTTTAGCCGGTCAATCAATTGAATTAAAAAACATTGCCAAACCGATTATGGAAGAGTTGCGCAATGAAACGAAAGAAACAGTAAACCTGCATATCTTAGAGGGGTATCAAAGAGTTTGTTTGGAACAATATAAAGGCCTTAGTTCCATCAGCCATTTTGTTAAAATCGGTAAAAAATATCCCTTATCATTCGGTTCAGGCGGTAAAGCCATACTCGCGTTCCAAAACGAAAATTTCATCAAAAAGGTTTTAGAATCCGAGAATAACATAAAGGTATTTGACGAGTTAAATCAAATTCAGTCGGATTTTTCCTGTTACAGTATTGATGAAGAAGAGATTGGTTCATCCGCTGTGTCAGCACCAATTTTTGATGTTCATGGTACCGTTAAAGCCTCGTTGTCAATTGCCGGACCAACAATAAGATTTACTCAAGAAAAAATAAATGAGTACAGAAAACTTGTTAAAAGTTCTGCTTTTACCATTTCTTCTAAAATGGGTTATATAAAACAGCAATAGCTGTCTTCTTCCCCTTTTATATTCTTTTCACAATATCTTACATACCAAAAGTGCCTGATGATGTATATCGGGCATTTTTTTCATTTTAATAACTATTGAAAACTTAATCGTTTTAGTTTAAGATTACTTTATATTCCATCCAATGAAACCAAGTGCCATTAAACGGAACCCCATTTGGTTAATTCGAATATTCCATAGAAAAAATTGGAGGAATACAATAAAATGACAAAACAATTTTCCTTAGCCCACCTTACCGTTCTTAATTGCCCGCCGCCTGAGATGACTTACATCGCTGCGCGGGCCGGCTATGACTTTGTCAGTTTAAGACCTATTTACATGAGACTGCCAGGTGAGCCAAATTATGACTTGGCTAAAAATAAAGAAATGATGAGGCAAACTAAAGCTGCGCTTAATGATACGGATCTCAAACTTTTAGACATAGAACTGGCGCGTATTTCTGACGGCATTGACCCAAAAAGTTATTTGCCTGCCATGGAAGTTGCTGCTGAACTTGGCGGCCGTCATGTCCTTAGCAGTATCTGGACTGACGATCGCAATTTGGCTATTGAACGTTTTGATGAACTCTGCGAACTTGCCAAGCCGTTTGGACTAACGATAGAACTAGAATTCGTTCCCATTGCCGGTGTCTTTGACCTTAAGGGTGCTCTCGGTGTTCTTCGCACCGTGAAACAAGAAAATGCCGGCCTTATGATCGATGTACATCATTTTCATCGCTCAAGGGATAAAGCAGAAGATCTGGATACAGTCCCCCGGGAATGGTTCCGCTATCTCCATCTTTGCGATGCACCGGCGGAAATACCAGCTTCAAAAGATGAGATGACACGTATCCTCCGCGAGGAACGTTCGTATGTCGGAGAGGGAGGCATTGATGTCGCAAGCATCGTGAATCGGATTCCCGAGATTCCTTATTCACTTGAGATACCAAATACTAAGCGTGCCAATGAATTAGGTTATGAAGAATTTGCAAGACGCTGCTTGCAAACAGCAAAAGCTTATCTTGCTGCTCACCCTCGTAAAATAAGCGTTGATTAAATTAAACCATTCAATGATATGCCTGAGTTAACATCTAATGGGTTGAAACTCCCAAAAATTTTTACTGAGGAATAAATCATAATCCTCTTATCACACATACGGGGATTTTTTTTATTTATAAAATGAATCCAAAATAATGTGCTTGTTGCTTCTTTCTGATAAAATGATGAAAATGGGGCATCCTCAGTTTTTTATTATTAAGGGGGTTTTTAGCAAGTGGTTAACAACAATCCAATACCTCTTAGAGAAAAAAGTATTATATTTAATGGATTTATGGGTGTTGGCAAAACAACAATTGGCGAACTTGTCGCTAAAAAGCTTTACAGGGAATTTATTGATATAGATAAGGAAATTGAAAAAGAATTTAACATGCCCATTCCGGAGATTTTCAAAACATTTGGAGAAGAAACTTTCAGGGAAAAAGAAAAAGAGATTATAACTGCCTTTAGCAAAAAGAGACTTAAGGTGATCTCTGTCGGCGGAGGCGCTTTCGGGCAAGAAGAAATAAAAAATATTTGCATGACAAATGGTATTGTTTTTCTTCTGGATCTATCCTGGGACTGTTGGAAGGAAAGATTAGATTTAATCATTGATAATCGGCCGGTTCTTCAAGGGCGAACACTTGAAGAAATTGAAGAATTGTATTATCAAAGACAAAAAATCTATTCAACACATAATTCAAGATTTAACACCGATAATATTGAAGCTGAAGAAATTAGTGATTACATTATTGATACTTTAAAATTGTCATGGGATATTCATGAACCGCATTCCGGAAAAATATTAGAAATTTAATAACCCAAATATAAGAGGAGACCTGTTAAAAGGTCTCCTTTAAAAAGTTACGGTTTTTTAACGCTGTCCGCTTTCCATCCTTCACCTTGTTTCCATGTAAGATGAACGACATATTTTTGGCCGGCGTTATCTTTCGGGGCGACACGAGCTAATGAACTGTTTGGACCGCCGCCGTTTCCCAGCCAATAAACAACCATATTGTCTTGTGAAATACCGGTTGCGGAAGATACAGCAGCTAATTGAGCATTCCAGTCAGCCGAACCTTTATCATAAGAAGCCGTATGATTTGATTCATTCGCTGTGGAAGCTGCTTCGTCATTTAACTTACTATTTTTATCATCTTTTTTCTTATTAGCATCTTTTTGATCTTGCTTAGCCTTATCATTGGCCTTGTCTTTCTTCTGCTTGTCTTTATTAGATTGACTTTCATCTTTATTAGTCGAATCTTTATGTCCATCATCGCTCTTTTGTACATCGCCGCTGTTATTTTCCTCAGCACTTGTTTTTTCACTATGCTTATTATAAGTCGGCGCACCCGTGTCAGCCGATTTTTGGCCGGGTGAATGTAAGAGAGAAACTAAAATAACCCCGCCTACTACTAATATAAGTGCAGCGACAATACCGATCGCCCAGTTTAATATACGATCAGCCTTCTTTCGTTTTCTTGAAGAACGTGAAGGAGAGTTGTTATCCTGCCTCATTCCTATGTTCCTCCTTTTAACAGATATAATTACATTGTAACATCTTTATAAGGTTCGTAGTATATAAATTTATTTTAGCCGTTCTAAAAAAGATAGATAGACATACCATTGATAGAACAAGCAAAAGGAAAACATTGTCAGAATCCCACTAGTTTTGACAAAAAGAAGGAATATCTTATGCAGAAGGCTAATAGGATATGTGTAAGGAGGTTGTCAAAATGAACTTTACAACATTTAATAAGGACCTTTCCCAGCTGAAGAGTTTTGATACGATTGGTTATGATCGTAAGACAGAAACCTTACAAATTTTATTCTTTGATGGGACAAAAAAGACAATTCCAAACATCTCAGAGCAAACAATCTTTCATTTTCTTTTGGCGGAAGATAAGGAAGCCTATTATAAAAATGTTATCATTGAACAATTTAAAAAACTTGAAAAGGCTCGGACTATCATTCATTAGTTCGAGCTTTTTCTCATATCTAATTGATATAATGATTTTACAATTTGCCGGTAAATTTGATATGTTTTTTCTTCCCCGTGTCGCTGGTTAAGGTCAACAACAACCATTGCATAGTGCGGGTGATCAGCTGGAAAATACCCGGCAAACCAGTTATTCATATCATTTCTTCCAGTTTGGGCTGTACCGGATTTTCCGGCGACCGGGTATGGCAGACCGCTCAAATAATAATGTGCTGTACCTTCAGGACTTTTAACGACGCCTCTTAACAGTTGTTGAAGCCTGATAATGGTATAAGATTCAAGTTTTTGTCCTTTAATAGATTTATGCGGGAATGAAGCCAGTGTCATATGATCATCCTGATGATAAATGATTTTGGAAGCCGCGCGTACATATTGCTTAACACCGTTCCGGGCGATCGTTGCCATCATATTAGCTACAGATAAAGGCGTTAATTTAACGTTTAATTGTCCGATTGCCGTTTGACCTATCGCTTTTTTATTATGAGACGGTTCATTGTTTATCCAGATCGTATTTGTTTTCTCATCTGGAAAATGTTCGAAATGATTAAAGTGATAGACATCCCCGCTCCAGCCTGACTTACCTGTTAATCCCAGTAAATCGGCATAATCATTAATCACATTTGAATGATTCTTTGTCATTAAGTTAGCAAGATGAGCAAATGTATAATTGCAACTTTGATAAAAACTATCATCAAAACTAAGTGTTCCCAGCTGTTTTTGCGCGGGTTTTTCACCGTAAACATCAAGGTTGCAGTTAAAGGTATCTCCGCTGTGAACGTCATTTTCCTGAATTGCGGCAGCTGCAGTTACTATTTTAAATACTGATCCCGGAAATTGCGGCATTAACATCTGATTTTCGCTGTTTGTTTGGTATGGATGATTGTTATCTATTTGAGGGCGGCTTACCATCCCCAGTAAATTACTGTTATCGACGTCAAGAATGACAACCCCCCCTTTTTCCAACCCTGCTCTATTAACAGCTTTTTCAGCTAATTGTTGTATATCTTTATCTAAAGTTGAAACGACTCTCAAAGGATAGAACGGATTTGAAGGTGCAGTATAACGTATGCTGTTGCCAAACAAAGGCATTCCTTTAGCGTCAGTATGATAAAGAAGCATAGATTCGTTCTGTGATAATAAAAATGGATCAAATGCCTTTTGCAGCCCGTTAATACCTGTGGGCACAGTCCGGGAAACAACGCCTTTATTCAAAAGGTCACCATACCTTTTTTCAATCATACGGCTGTTTTGCCTGACGAGCCCAATTACTTGAGGGTCGATATTTCTATCGTCATTTGATTGAACCATCATGACATGAACGCCCAGAACCTTCAGTTTTTCAATTTGACGTTTTTGCTGATTTGAAATATTCAAATGCCCTTGCTTAAAGACAAAAGGTTTATGAGCTGAATTTACGGCTTTAATCAGTTGGCTTTTAGGTACTTTTAAAATATCAGCCACCGAACCTGCCGGCCAGTCTGTATATTTTAAAAAAGGAAACAAAACGAGTGACAGCTGCTCGTGATTTGTTAAAGGCTTTAAATGGCGATCCAGTATTGTGCCTCTTCCATTGTTAAAGATGAACTGGCTTGTTCTTTGGTTTATGCTGCTTTGAATAAGATTGATGCGGTACTTAGAAAATGATGTTGGTTCAACCAGCTGGATTTGTGCGAGCCGCCCGATAAAAACCAGCAAGGTAAACAGAATAAAAAGTCCAATTGTTAACACTCTTTTGGGTTTGATCATCCAACCACCTCAAAGACAGTGTTAACGCATTCGTTTTTTTCTAAACTAAAAAAACTCGCCAAGGGGTGGCGAGCTTTCCTTATTTAACTTCTAAAATTTTTACGAGTAAATCCCCGCCAGGTGTCGGGACTGTCACTTGTTCACCTACGGAACGTCCGATAAGGCTTTTGGCCATCGGAGAATCATTAGAAATTTTACCTTCGAAAGGATCAGATTCCGCACTTCCGACAATCGTGTAAGTTTCCTCTTCTCCATCAGGCAGTTCTTGAAAAGTTACTGATTTGCCGATATTAACGGTATCTGTATTCGTCCCATCAGCCTCAATGATGACAGAATCCCGAATCATTTGTTCCAATTGCTGAATACGTGATTCTACGAAAGCTTGTTCATCCTTAGCTGCATCATACTCAGAGTTCTCGGATAAATCACCAAAGCTGCGGGCGATTTTGATTCTCTCAACTACTTCTTTTCTTTTTTCGGTTTTTAAATATTCAAGTTCTTCCTCGAGCTTCTGTTTACCCTCAGCTGTCATGTAATGCTTTTTTTCTTCAGCCATTCGGTTCCACTCCCTTTTTTATCGTAAAGAAAACTTGGTTAGAGGATGTTGTGCCAAGTTTTTAAGTTAATGAATTAGTTTTTTCTAAAATAGAATGAATTTTTGTGACCATTAAATCAATGGCTACCGCATTTTGCCCGCCTTCAGGAATGATAATATCAGCATAACGTTTTGTAGGCTCAATAAATTGCAGGTGCATTGGCCTGACAACAGTAATATACTGATTAATTACTGATTCAACAGAACGGCCCCGTTCTTGTGTATCTCTCAGCAGTCTGCGTATAATTCGAAGATCCGAATCAGTATCGACGAAGACCTTTATATCCATTAAATCACGAAGTCTTTCGTCTTCAAGTATTAAAATGCCTTCTAAGATGATAACATCTTTTGGCTCGACAGGAATTATTTTATCAGATCTTGTATGGACTGTATAGTCATATACTGGTTTTTCAATAGGTTTAAATTGGAGTAAATCATTCAAATGCCGGGTAAGAAGATCATGATCGAAAGCTAAGGGGTGATCATAATTTGTTAATAACCGTTCTTCCATTGTTTTATGATCTTGCGCCTTATAATATGCGTCTTGTTCGATGATAGCAATCGATTGGTCAGGAAAACTCCGATAAATTTCTTTTGCCACCGTTGTCTTACCCGATCCGGTCCCTCCGGCAACACCTATAATAATCGGTTTTTTATTCATGATTATACTTGTCCTTTCCTTATATCATAGCCAAAATTCATGAGGTTTACCCTCCCCAAATGACCTGGTTTGTCATCTCGTTTGAATGAGAAAGGGTTTATTTTCTTGCTGATACGGCAATGCCGTCACCAACAGTTAAAAACACACTGTCAAACTGCGGATGAGCTGCCAGCCACTCGTTATAACGATTTATTTTTTCAGCCAGCTTCCGCAATCGTTTGCTTTCCGCACGCTCCGGGTCAGCTGCCAACCCGCGGAATAAGACGTTATCAGTAACAATTAATCCGTCTTGCGATAAAAAAGGCGAGTACTGTTCAAAAAATAACTGGTATTGCCCTTTGGCAGCATCTATAAAAATAAAATCAAACGGGGCATACTGTCCAGTATCCTCCGCTATCTTTGTCGCATCCCCTTTTATAACGTGGATCCTGTCTTCTAATGAGAAAGATTTAATATTGGCCTGCGCTTCCCTGTACATTTCTTCTTCACGCTCTATTGAATAAATTTGAGCTATCTCAGAAGACAATGCCATTTTGATAGCCGAATAACCTACAGCTGTTCCAATTTCTAAGATCCGTTTTGGTTTTATCAGTCTGATATAATGCTGTAAAAGCGCCATAGCATCTGGCTGCATTATAGGAATTTGCCTGCCTCTTGCTTCTTTTTCAAGCTTATCAAGTAAAGGCGTATCATTTTTTGGCGCCAAAGCTGCAGCATATCTAGATAAGATTTGATCTTCCATCCAGCACACCTCTATCAAATATATAAGAATAAGAGGAGTTATCCTCCTCTTAACTTTTAATTTTATCCCATTCATGTCCATATTTCTTTACAACCGCGTGATGCTCTTTAAGCGTTTTTGTAAAAATAACTTCGCCGTTAGGCCTTGCAAAGAAGTAAAGATCGTCACTCTTAATAGGATTTAAAACAGCCTCTATGGCTTCTTCCCCCGGATTATTAATAGGTCCAACAGGCAAACCTTTATTTTTATAGGTATTATAAGGCGACTTAATATCTAAATCTTTATAGGTTGTATGATATAGATGCTTTTGTTTGGCATAAGCAATCGTGGGATCGGTTTGCAGAGGCATCCCTTTGTCCAGCCGGTTATAGAAGACACCGGAAACTTTCTTAAGATCCGGTAAGCTTTGCGCTTCACCTTCTAATAAAGAGGCCATTGTTAAAATTTTATGGACTGAGCCTAACTTATTGTTGTTAATTTGCTTCTGATATTTGCCCAAAACATCCTGCGTTTTATCAAGCATGGCTTTAATAATTGTGTCTAACGAAGGATTTTTTTGTGAAAATCTGTAAGTTGCCGGGAATAAATAGCCTTCCAGAGGGTATTTAATTTGTTTATTAAGAATCTCATCGGTCAGAAAAGGATAATCCTTCATATAATGCTGCTTGATATAATTCCGGTCTTGCATCTTATTTAAAATATCTTTTTCATTTAAATTCGTTTGTTGGGCAATTCTATGGGCGATGTCCTTAACCCACCAGCCTTCAGGTACCGTTATCTGTAAAGCGGCCGATTGGTTTCTCCCCGAATTTAGTGATTGAATAATTTCATTTGTTGACATTGATGGTGAAAAAAGATATGTGCCTGCCTTGAAATTACTTTCATTTTTATATTTTGCATAGTATCTAAAAACAGAGGCATTGTTGATTATACCTTTTTCCTTAAGTATTTGGCCGATCTTAACACTCGATGTGCCGCTTGGTATCTGAACAGTTACTTTTTTTGCACTTGATTTGTCAACGGGTGCTAACGCATTTTTGACATAAAAAATGCCACAAACCGCAGCGGCTATTAAAATTATCAATACAATGACAACAATGAGCCCAAATCGACGCAGCCGATTTCCCTTACGTTGTTTATTTAATAATTTCATTTGGTCATCTGATTTCGACAAAAAAGGACTCCCCTTTCAAGGTACCTAGTCCATTATACACTATGCTCATAAAATGTCAGCACTAGACTTTTAAAAATTTGTCGAAACCAAATTTGTCCATAACATGGTAAAGCCCCCTTCCGCAAAAGGAGGCTGAAAATAATTAATTAAAGTTCGTTTTCCGCTAAAAAGGTGTTAAACATCTCCTCGACCATATCCCATTCTTTATCCGTTTCTATAGGATAAAGACTAAATTCGCCGTCCTTATCTTCATAGCGGAATCCAAATACTTCCTGCATATCTTCGTCATCGTCATCCTCTGTTGATTCAACTGGTTTTACAACCATATATGACTTTTCGGTCTCATCAACATCAAACGTAAAAATGACATCAAAAAGGTGCTCTTCACCATTTTCATCAGGGATAATGATACGATCCTGTTCTTCACTCATTTTTCTACACTCCATTTCCATTGCGATCCAGATAGCTTTGAAGAATCATAACCGCCGCCATCTTATCAATGATTTTTTTTCGCTTTTTACGGCTGACATCTGCCGTTATTAACATCCGTTCCGCTGCCATTGTTGTTAAACGTTCATCCCACATTTCCACAGGTAAATGAAATTTGTTCTTTATACTTTTTGCAAAGGCTTGGCAAGCAACGCCTGATTCTCCAATTGTTCCATTCATATTCTTTGGAAGTCCAACAACAATTTTCTCTACACTATATTCATCAATTAACTCTTTTAAACGATTGTAAATAAGATGTCTTTTATCTTCTGTATGATGAATAGTTTCTATACCTTGAGCAGTAAAACCGAGTAAATCACTGATTGCTACCCCAATGGTTTTACTGCCGTAATCCAATCCCATAATCCTCATAGCTGACCATCACGGTGATGATTGAGATAAGAAGTAACTAATTCCTCTATTAATTCATCACGCTCAATCCGGCGGATAATATTTCTTGCATCACGATGGCGGGGAATATAAGCTGGATCGCCTGACAGTAAATAACCCACAATTTGATTGATTGGATTATACCCTTTATCTTGCAAAGCATTATATACCTTAAGCAAGGCATCACGGGCGTCTCGCTTATCCGGCTCTTCATTAAAACTAAATTTCATTGTTTTGTCCAAATTTATCCTTCCCCCTCATCACATAAAACTAAATATTTATGAAAAACTTTTTATCCATTCAGACACGTAAGACAGAGCTTCATCGACTTGAGCAGGGTTTTTCCCGCCGGCTTGTGCCATATCCGGACGGCCTCCGCCTCCGCCGCCGCATCTTGTGGCAACTTCCTTAATTAGTTTTCCTGCATGGTACCCTTTCGAAACGAGGTCTTTCGTTACACCGCTGGCAATGTTTACCTTTCCATCATTGACCGCAGCCAGAACAATAATACCCGATTTTAGTTGATTTTTTAATTGGTCAACCATCGAACGTAAGCTGTTCATGTCAGAAACATTGACCTTTTTCGTAATATAAGAGATACCGTCTGATTTTTCAACGGATTGCATTAAATCATTTGCTTCGGCATTACCTAATTTCGATGTTAAGGACTCATTTTCCTTTTCTAATTCTTTGATTTGTTTTTGAAGTCCATCAATACGGTCCGGTACTTGTTCAATATTTGTTTTTAATAAATGGGCTGCTTTTTGCAATTCTTGTACAAAATGGTTCATTCGCTCGTATGCACCTTGGCCGGTAACAGCTTCAATTCTTCTCGTACCAGCCCCGATACCGGTTTCAGTGACAATCTTAAATAAGCCAATTTCCGCTGTATTATTCACATGGCATCCGCCGCAAAGTTCCAAGCTGTAATCATCGACTTTAACAACCCGGACGATATCACCATACTTTTCTCCAAATAATGCCATGGCACCCATTGCTTTTGCTTCGTTAATCGGCATTTGAGTTATCTCAACAGGCAGCTTTTCCCAAATCTTTTCATTGACGATTTGTTCAATTTGTTTAAGTTCTTCTTCAGTCACTTGACCGAAATGAGAAAAGTCGAATCTTAAACGATCAGGGGCAACAAGGGAACCTGCTTGATTAACATGCTTGCCCAGAACATCTTTTAACGCCTGATGAAGCAAATGTGTTGCGGTATGACTTTTTTCCGTAGCGGCACGGTTCTTTTCATTAATTTCTGCCTTGAAATGATCGCCAAGCTTCAAATCACCTTTTTCAACAAAAACAGTGTGTAAATTTTGACCGTTTGGCGCTTTTTGTACATCTTTAACAATAAGCTTTGTTGTTTCGTTAATCAAATGACCCTGGTCTGCAATTTGGCCGCCGCTCTCAGCATAAAAAGGTGTCTCATTAAGAATGATTTGAACTTCATCACCTTGTTTTGCCTCGCGGGCCGTGCTGTTATCTTTAATAATGGTAACAACTTCTGACGGTACTTCATGCTCTGTGTAGCCGACAAACTGGCTGTCTACGTTAATATTTCTTAATGTTTCGCTTTGAACCTGCATTGAATCCGTATCTTGACGGGCGGCACGTGCACGTTCTCTTTGCGCTTCTAATTCTTTGTCAAAGCCATCTTTATCTATCGAGAGTCCTTCATTTTGCGCATATTCTTCTGTTAATTCATAAGGAAATCCGAACGTATCATATAGCTTAAAAACATCTGAGCCGCTAATCACCTGGTCGCCTTTAGTTTTTGCCTTGGCAATAACATCTTTTAAAATCGCTAAGCCTTCATGAATCGTTTCGTGAAAACGCTCTTCTTCGTGGCGAATGACTTTCTGAACAAAAGCGGATTTTTCAACGACATTCTCATAGAAATCTTTCATAATATCTACAACGATTGGCACGAGTTCAAACATAAAAGGTTTGTTAATATTGAGGTCCATCGCAAACCGGACAGCCCGTCTGATTAAACGGCGGAGAACATAACCGCGGCCTTCATTTGATGGCAGGGCACCGTCGCTTACTGCAAATGTGACCGCCCTGACATGGTCGGAAATCACTTTAAATGCAGTATCTTTTTCTTTTGTTTCTCCATATTTTTGACCGGAAATTTGTTCAATTTTATAAATGATTGGCAAGAACAAATCAGTATCGAAGTTAGTTTTTGCGTCTTGAATAACAGAAACCATTCGTTCAAGACCCATTCCCGTATCAATATTCTTGTTAGGAAGCGGTGTATAACTGCCATCGGGGTTATGATTAAATTGTGAAAAGACAAGATTCCATATCTCTAAATATCTTTCATTTTCTCCCCCCGGATATAATTCAGGATCATCAGGGTCATTGCCGTATGATTCACCGCGGTCATAAAAGATTTCTGTATTCGGTCCGCTTGGGCCTTCACCGATATCCCAGAAATTTTCTTTCAGGCGAATAATCCGGTTCTCAGGCAAGCCAATGTCTTCATGCCATATTTTATAAGCCTCATCGTCTTCAGGATGGATAGTAACAGATAGCTTTTCCTTATCAAATCCTATCCATTTTGGGCTTGTTAAGAATTCCCATGCCCAATGAATCGCTTCTTCTTTGAAATAATCGCCAACTGAAAAGTTTCCCAGCATTTCAAAGAAAGTATGATGGCGGGCTGTATAACCGACATTTTCAATATCATTTGTTCTTATCGCTTTTTGCGCGTTGACAATCCGCGGATTTTCCGGGACAACCCGGCCGTCAAAATATTTTTTTAATGTAGCTACTCCGCTGTTTATCCATAGTAACGATGGATCATCATGCGGAACAAGCGATGCGCTTGGTTCAACTTTATGATTTTTTTCTTTAAAAAAATCAAGAAACATTTGACGAACTTCAGCTGAAGTTAACTTTTTCATATAAATAACCTCCAGTAAAAATTTTAAATAAATATAAAAAACTCCCATCCCAATCAGGGACGAGAGTTATATCTCACGCGGTACCACCCTAGTTACAGACCATTCCAGGTCTATCACCTTGCAAGATTTAACGGATCACTCCGGCAGGGATTAGCTGCTCTCCAGAGTAGCAACCGTTAATCCCCATTTGGATTCTCTTTCAGCCAAGGAAAATCCTCTCTAGTAAATGATCCATAACGGCAGGCTCTTTCAACGATTTTTCTATTATGTATGTCGATATTATAGATGAGAACCGCTCCCCTTGTCAATTTCCTTATCGCGGCCGCGTATATATCTAATAATGACTCTCAGTGCCACGAAAACCGGCACAGCAAATATCATTCCGACAACACCTGCAATTTCACCGCCGATAATGATTGAAAACATAATATAGGCCGGATGAATCTCAACACTTTTTCCAACAATCAAAGGACCGATAATATTACTCTCAAGAAATTGCAAGAGCAAAATTAATACCAAAACAAAAATCGCAGTTTTGAAAGAAATAGTTGTAGCCATAAAAACAGCAGGTATGGCGCCAATAATCGGACCGAAGTATGGAATGATATCAGTTAAGCCGACAAAAATACCTAATAATAGCGCATACTTTACTTTTAATAACCATAGTCCGATAAAAGCGATGACAGCAAGAATTGCGCAAACGTAAAGCTGCCCTCTGATATATTTACCTAGTTGATCATCAATTTCAAACAATAATGTTCTCCCATGATCTCTCCATCTTATTGGCGTAAGAATCCAAACCCCTTTTTTTATACTTTCAAAATCCTTTAAAAAATAAAAGGTTAAAAAAGGAATCATTAATAAAGAAAAGAAAGATTGGAATATCCATGTAATACCGCTGATAATCCCTTTTACTAAATGATTAACCCGTTTTTCTACTAAATCGAGGATACCATTAAAATGGTCATGAACCGCTTCGGGCGTAGAATGATAAACATCGTTGATTCGTTTATGGTAGAAGGCGACATATTTGGGCACCTGATCATCGAAGTCTTTCAGCTCATTAATAATTGACGGTGCCCACTTAAACAATCCATAGCCCGTTAAGCAGAAAAATAAAAGGTAAATAATAAGAACGGCCAGCGTTCGCGGCAATCCTTTTTCATGCGCCTTTTCAATAAGCGGATGAAGTAAATAAGCAATCAGGGCCGCGCTCACAAACGGAAACAGTACTGTCGCAACAAAATCAAAAACTTTATCGAGAAACGGCAGTAATTTATAAAGCAGATAACCGTTTAAAAATACAAGTAATAGTATAGTTAGCTTTTTAAGCCAGTCAATGGCTGACCATCGTGACATCGATATCCCTCCACACTTTATTGTGTGCAAAATTCCCTAAGAATATCGACCGCAAGCCTTACTAATTTTTAAAAACCGCCTGATTCAGCTCTTAATTCATCTTCTTCAAATAAATCATCAAGTGTTGTTAAACTGCCGTCTTCTTCAACTTGGCTTAGGGAAAGTCTGCCGTCTATTAATGCGAGTTCAATAAAGCAGTCCCAACAATAATATAGATTAACACCGATTTTCCCTAGATTTTTATTTTGACAGTTTGGACATTTCATCTGCATTCACCTCTGGTTTTTTCCAAAAATACTTGTTTAAATCGAATAACTCGAAAATAGGTTACTAGCATCATGTCCATTTATCAGTCAATTCATACTATATGATCATCAATCGTTGATTCATCGGATTCAGGATTTATCCTTTCTTTAAGTTTTTGTGATAACTTTGAATGTCTTAAATCAACATCAGAACGTTCAACTGCATAAGAGAAGGCATTAATATCCCCGCACATAATGAGATAGGATTTGCTTCTCGTTATGGCAGTATAAATAAGATTTCTTCTTAACATGCGATGATATCCTTTAACCACCGGCAGAACGACAATCGGAAATTCACTGCCCTGCGATTTATGAATTGAGCAACAATAAGCTAATGTAATTTGGTTAAGGTCACGTTTTAAATAGGTGACTTCTATCCCATCAAAGGAGACAACAAGCATATCTTCGTGGTCGGCCGTTTCCTTAGCCATAATAATAGCGACGATCTCGCCTATGTCACCATTAAACACATGCTCTTCGGGGTTATTAACAAGCTGGAGCACTTTATCACCGATACGATAAATCCGATCGCCAAAAGTCAATGATCGTTTTTGATCTGAAGGGGGGTTAAATAAATTTTGAAGTGATTCATTTATAGCTTCAATTCCTGCATTACCCCGGTACATCGGTGCAAGAACTTGAATATCCTTTGTTGTATATCCTTTTTTATGAGCATTTTCGCAAACTTGACCTATTACATCAATAATTTGGTTTTGACGGCAAGTAAAAAAGCGCCGGTCATCTTTAGCATTTTGAAGATCCTCCGGAATATTGCCCTCTTTAATGGCATGAGCCAAATCAATGATAGAAGATCCCTCGGATTGCCGGTAGATATTTTGCAGTTCAATTGTCGGGATAACATCAGAGCTTAGAAAATCCTTTAAAACCTGGCCGGGTCCTACTGACGGCAATTGGTCTTCATCTCCGACAATAATCACCTGTATTGTTTCAGGAAGGGATTTAAATAATTGATTAGCAAGCCAAATATCAACCATAGACATTTCGTCAACGATTAATAAGCTGCCTTCAATTGGGTTCTCTTCATCATGTTCATACCCGGAACCGCCGCCTTTCCACCCTAATAGACGGTGAATCGTGACGGCCGGCAGCCCCGTTGATTCACTCATCCGTTTTGCAGCACGGCCGGTTGGCGCAACAAGCAATACCGGAAAAGGATCATCCTTGTAATCTTTAGGATTAAGAGAGACACCGTGAAGATCAGCATAAACTTCAACAATTCCTTTAATGACTGTCGTTTTTCCTGTTCCTGGTCCGCCGGTCAATAACATGATTGGTGAGTGGATTGCTTGTTTGATCGCTTCTTTTTGCGTTATTGAATATTGTATATTTAAGCGTTCTTCAAGGTCGCCTAATGCACTGAGAAATTCAGATTCGGAAAATTCCTCCTGAAAATCGGTCTGCTCTGTTAACTTTTTTATACTTGTGACAATCCCTTTTTCAGCATAGTACAAAGAGGGTAAATAAACTTCATTTTCTTCTAATATCAATTTCCCTTCTTCTTCCAGGCTGTCAATTTCCCGAATAATATCCATCTCATCGATAGGCTCTTCAGGTTTTGTAATTAATTTTTGAACCTCACCAATCATTTCCTCATACGGCATAAAAACGTGCCCCTCATCCATAGCCTTTTCATTCAGCCAATACAAGCAGGCCGCCTGGATGCGGTCAGGATGGTTACCTGATATACCTAAAGCTTTTCCTAATTCATCAGCTCTGTGGAATCCGATGCCTTCAACATCAGTTACAAGCTGGTAAGGATTATCGTGAATAATTTCTAATGTCATATCTCCATATGTTTGGTAAATCTTCATAGAGAGCTGTGAGCCAAATCCATAATCAGATAAGGCAACCATAATTTTTTCCAAGCCTTGATGCTGGATAAGTGTTTCATAAAGCAGCCGCGCCTTTTCCTCGCTTAATTTAGGCACTTTATCTAAACAGTTCGGGTCATCAAGAATTTTTGATACCGCATTTTCCCCAAGTGTATCAATAATCCGCTCAGCCGTTTTCCCTCCGATTCCGGGAAATAAATCACCTGATAAATATTGAACCATTCCTGCTTTTGATTGAGGAAGTAATTTTCTATATTGATGAACTTCATATTGTTTGCCGTATTTCGGGTGAACCTTAATTGAACCTGTAAAATGATAGACTTCATGCATATGGATCATCGGAAAATACCCGATGACAATTATTTCTTTCTCGTCAATTTGTTCATTTGTTTCGTTAATTTTAACCCGCATGACTGTATAAGCATTTGATTCATTTTGAAAGATAATATGTAAAGGGATCCCCTTAATATATTTTTGATCGTCTTGAAAAAGGTCTAATGAAGACTGGTCCGCCATAAACCTGACCCTCTTTCTTAGTTCCGTTCATTTAAACGTTGTTCGATGTTTTTTAATCCGTTGGCTGCCAGCATATGATTTTTTTGAATGGACAGCGTCTTTTTGAAATATTGCTCTGCCGATTTTTCATCTTCATCGTACATAGCTGCTACACCAAGGTTATAATAAGCATCTGCATGCTTAGAATCTATGGAAACGACTTTTTGAAATTGCTCCTTGGCTAAGTCGATTTGTCCAATATGTGCTAAAGATAACCCGTACTGAAAACGTGCATCAACATCCTCTTGATTCAGTTCTACAGCCCTTTGGAATGAAGCAAGTGCAGGACCTGATTGGTTTAAATTAAGGTAGACAAGCCCCATCATATAATAAATATCTGAGTTATCATTATCGAGTGTCAAAGCATATTGATATTTCTCTAAAGCTTCCTTATACTCTCCAAGATTATACAGGGCATTCCCTAAACCATAGATTGCCGGCAAATGATTTTCGGTTAAGCTTATTGCCTTCTCATAAAAAGCCTTAGCTTTCTCTGGCTTTTCTAATGAAACAAGTAAATGCCCAAAATGCGTATACCCTCTTGGATCTTCAGGAGACTCAACAATCGTGTCGTTAAAAAGTTGCGCAGCATCTTCATACTGTCCCCTATTCAAAGCATCCAAACCTTGTTGTATTTTATCTTCCACTTCTATTCTCTCCATTCTTGATCATAGAGCATTCTATCAGTAGTATATCAGAGAAATAGGGATGCTATCATGTAAAACGTGATTTTCCCGCTAATTACAAAAAAGACTCAACCTTATGATGATAAGGTTGAGTCTACAAAATCAAACTGTTCGCCTTCCGGCTGGTTTAATATAAGATCAATCGTTCCTCCGCCGAGACATATATCTCTATCATAAAAAACAACGGATTGACCCGGTGTGATTGCTCTCTCAGGCTCATTGAAAATAACTTTAACTTTATCCTTCGATTCAATGTAAACCGTTACCGGGCGATCTTCCTGGCGATAACGGAACTTGGCTGTACATTTTAATATTTTTTCCTCTGGCAAGCCATTAATCCAATTGACGTCTGTTGCGATTAAGCCTTCAGAGTATAAAGCCTGATTATGGAATCCCGAAGCAACATATAAAATATTCTTCTTAAGATCCTTGCCGCATACGAACCATGGGCCTCCTGGACCGCCAATCCCTAATCCTTGGCGCTGACCGTTTGTATAATACATTAAACCGTCATGATAGCCTTTAAACTCACCATCAATCGTTCTAATTTCTCCTTTTTGTGCAGGGAGATAGTTGCTCAAGAATTCTTTAAAGTTCCTTTCGCCAATAAAACAAATGCCCGTGCTGTCCTTTTTGCCGGCTGTTGCTAAATGGTGTTCCTTTGCGATTTCTCTTACCTCCGGCTTAGTCAGTTCACCGAGGGGGAACATCACCTTTTCAAGCTGCGCTTCTGTTAATTGATTAAGAAAATAGGTTTGATCCTTGTTTTTATCCAAACCGCGAAGCATCCGGACATGTCCGTCAATTTTGTCAACACGCGCGTAATGACCGGTTGCAACGTAATCTGCACCAAGCGCCAGCGCATGGTCAAGAAAGGCCTTAAACTTAATTTCTTTATTGCACATGACGTCAGGATTTGGCGTCCGGCCCGCTTTATATTCTGTTAAAAAGTAGGTAAAGACTTTGTCCCAATATTCCTTTTCAAAATTAACCGCGTAGTAAGGAATATCGATTTGACCTGCAACTCTGGCTACATCTTCGTAATCTTCTGTTGCTGTGCAAACACCATTTTCATCGGTATCATCCCAGTTTTTCATAAAGATCCCGACAACATCAAAGCCTTGTTGTTTTAAGAGCAGCGCTGTTACTGAAGAATCCACACCGCCGGACATACCTACTACAACCCGTGTGTCTCCGGGCGCTTTATCCATTCATTCATCACCCTTTTGTATTTTTACACTAGCTGTAAAAACATGATTAGTTTTTTATAACAATACCAATACCGGGAACATCATTTCAACTGGTATAACTTGCCCAAAACTCAATTTAACTTAAGATTTTGTTAATCGTTTAACAGTAGCCGCAATAATCTTTCCAGCTTCCTCAACCGTTTCTGTTGTCAGTCCATATCCAAAACTGATTCGGATAGAGCTTTGGGCCCGATCGGATTCAGCTCCAAACATGGCTGTTAATACATGAGAAGGCTCAACAGAACCGGCAGTACACGCTGATCCGCTGGAAACAGCTATACCTGCCAAGTCTAAGTTCACAAGCAGAGTTTCCACTTGAGTACCCGGGAAATAAAGATTTAAGATATGCGGAAGATAATGATCCGGATCTCCATTAATCTCATAATTAACCTCGTTTTGATCTAAGATATGACATATCGTTTGCCGATAGCCTATATATTTATCAATTTTATTTAAAAATTGTTCCGAAGCAATGGCCACCGCTTTTTCCAAACCAACAATACCCGGAACATTCTGTGTGCCTGCACGCCGCTTTCTTTCCTGTTCGCCGCCGTGGGCGTACGTGACTAACTGAACGCCCTCACGGATATATAAAAAACCGACGCCTTTTGGTCCGTTTATCTTATGAGCAGTCATGGACAACAGGTCAATAGCCGTTTCACAGACATCGAGATCAATCATTCCAAAAGCTTGAACAGCATCTGTATGAAAAAGCGCTTGATGATTCTCGACGAGAGCTGCGATTTCTCTTATCGGCTGGACAGTCCCCACTTCATTATTCGCATACATTATTGTGACAAGAATTGTATCATCCCGCAAAGCGCTTTCTAATTCATTAAGATCAATCATACCTTTATTGTCTACATCTAAATAAGTCACGTCAAATCCAACGCTCTCAAGATAACGGCATGTATTTAAAACCGCATGATGTTCAATTTTTGTCGTTATGATATGTTTGCCGTTATTTTTTTGGGCAAAAGCTGCGCCAAGCACAGCCATATTATCTGATTCAGTTCCGCCGCCCGTAAAAACAATCTCATTTGGTTTTGAGCCTATCATTCTGCTGACGGTTTCCCTCGCATCATCTAAATATTTTCTTGCAGTACGCCCAAATTGATGAATGCTCGATGGGTTGCCGAAAGCATTTTGATACACTTCAACCATTTCACTTAGAACATCCGGGTGAATAGGCGTTGTCGCCGCATGATCTAAATATATTGATTTCATCCTGACACGTCCTTTAAATAGCTGTTCAAAGTCCGAAGACCTGTTTGTCCCCCTATTTTGAACACTTTATTTAAGTAAGGCTTTATTAAATATAAAACATATAAGGATCTTGAACTTGGTGATCTTCATCAAAGTGAATAAGGTCATCAAGTGAAGTGCTTTCTAATACATCCTTTACAGCATCTTTAATTTTTATCCAGAGTTCCCGTTTGGCAGGGTCATCATCATCCATAACCTCAACAGGTCTGATCGGCCCCTCCAAAACCCTGATTATATCAGCCGCTGTAATATCTTTCGGGCTTTTCGCCAATACGTATCCTCCATAAGCCCCTCTGATACTTTTAACCAAGCCGGCATTTCTTAATGGCGCTATAAGCTGCTCAAGATAATGTTCTGATAAATCATATTCCTTAGCAATCGCTTTTAAAGACATCGGCCCATCTCCACTGTTTTTGCCGAGGGCCATCATTATAGTTAATCCATACCTTCCTTTTGTGGAAATTTTCAATGTCAACACCTCTTTCCACTAGTTTATATACAAGTTACCATATACTTGAAGACATTTCCTGCAAAATTTCCAATTAAGCACTAAAGAAGCCGAAGCCTTGTTCCAGAAGCTTCGAACTTGTCTTTTAAAGTTAAATTGAAGAATAAACTGTAGCTATTATAGCATGAAAAGGCTTATTCTTGCATTCGTTACAAACCTATAGTATTTTCACCTATAGAAAGGGACGATGTATATGGATTTATTTGATTTTTCCGAAGGCAGGCAAACTCATCTTGGACAACCTTTAGCTGACCGGATGCGCCCAAGAACAATTGAAGAATTTATCGGTCAAGAGCATATAGCAGGGTCCGGCCGTTTATTAAGAAGGGCTATTAAAGCCGATAAATTAACGCCAATGATTTTTTTCGGTCCCCCGGGAACCGGAAAAACAACGCTTGCAAGAATTATCGCTAACAATACCTCAGCCCATTTTCAGCAGCTGAATGCTGTAACCAGCGGTGTTAACGACATTAGGAGCGTGATTTCAAAGGCTAAAGAAAGATTGAAATATGATGATCAAAAAACGGTCCTTTTTATTGATGAGATTCATCGATTTAATAAAAGCCAGCAGGATGCCTTGCTGCCGTCTGTTGAAGACGGGACAATTATTCTCATTGGCGCTACAACAGAGAGCCCAATGTTTGAAATTAATCCCGCCTTACTTTCACGATCAAGATTATTCAGATTTACACCGCTTACCCAAGAAAATATTAAAAACATTTTAACTCAAGCACTTAAGGATAAGGAACGCGGATATGGAGATTACCCGATTGAGATAGACAAAGAGGCCCTTAATCATCTTGTCCAAGTGGCTAATGGCGATGCCAGAACAGCACTGCATGCACTGGAACTTGCGGTGTTAACGACTGATCCTGACAAAAACGGCACGATTCACATCGATTTGGGTGTTGCAGAAGAATCCATCCAGGAGCGTGTCCTTCAATATGATAAGTCAGGGGACAATCATTATGATACAACGTCAGCCTTTATTAAAAGTATGCGAGGTTCGGATCCAAACGCGACACTCTATTGGCTGGCCAAGATGATAGAAGCCGGCGAAGATCCTAAGTTCATTGCCAGACGAATTGTCATTCATGCAGCTGAAGACGTTGGATTAGCCGACCCTAACGCACTTCTTATTGCACAGGCGGCTGCCCAAGCCGTAACTTTTGTCGGAATGCCTGAAGCCCGTATCCCCCTGGCTGAAGCAGCGTTATATATTGCTACAGCTCCAAAAAGCAATTCGGTCATTATCGGTATAGATCAGGCAATAGCTGCTGTTAAAAAGGAGATTACAGGACAAGTCCCGCTGCATCTTAGAGATGCCCATTATAAAGGCGCAAAGCAGCTGGGGCACGGCAAAGGATATAAATATCCTCACGATTATGAAGATGGCTATACTCCTCAAGATTACTTACCGGAACATCTTAAGGATTTAAAATTGTACCAGCCTTCTCCAAGAGGCTATGAGAAGAGCATTCAAAAGAGATTGGATTATTTTGTTAAGAGAAATCAAGAGAATAATTAATTCTAGTAAATGAAACATAGAAAAATATTTTAAGCGTATAAACTCATTAACTTTTGTCAATCATTTCTATAAAGAATAATATTCTAAGGAGAGGTCATCATGACAAAAGTTAGACAAGACGCTTGGTCTCATGAAGATGATTTGTTATTAGCTGAAACTGTGCTGCGTCATGTTCGCGAAGGCAGTACACAATTAGACGCTTTTGAAGAAGTTGGCGATAAATTAAACCGGACAGGAGCAGCATGCGGTTTCAGGTGGAATGCGATTGTTCGTAAAAAATATGAACAAGCGATTGAAATTGCTAAAAAACAGAGAAAACAAAGGAAACGCGCTGAGCAACAACGGGTAAGAAATTGGCAAAAACCGCAATTTGAAACACCGGTTGTTCAACCAACTGTAAATTTTGAAGAAAGGTCCCAAGCTGCAGCTTCTTCACCAAAAACTTTAACAATGGATGATATCATTAGTTTTCTACAAAACTTACAAAATCATGATAGAACAAGTCAAAAATTAATAAAAGAAAATGAAGCCTTAAAGCATGAAAATGAACGATTACAATCTAAAGTCAATGATCTTGAAAGACAGCTTGAAAAGTTGCAAAAAAATCATCAAATCATTGAAGAAGATTACCAATCTTTAATGGGTATTATGGAAAGGGCAAGACGAATGGTTGCCTTCCAAGACCAAGAAGATTCGTCAGCACCTGCATTTAAGATGGATAAAAACGGCAATCTTGAAAAAATCGCAAAATAAAACAACGGTCAATGACCGTTGTTTTTCATTATATGTAAGGTTTGGAAAATAACCGTTAAAAGTTTGACTTTGGATGAGCAGGAAACAACAACAGTCTCCTATTTAAAAGCAAAATAAAAAAGTGAGAGCCCCAACGTGCCGTATAAAACCTTAGTTTTGAAACCCGCGCTCCTGGCAGGTGGGTGCCCTGTTTCATCTTTTGCGAGTCCTCGGTACGATATGAGGCTTTCACTCCGGATGAAAACGACAAGCTCCCGTACTTTCGATGTTCGGTCAAAACATTCGGCTATCCACGAACACTTCAGGACTCTCGCTTTCTTTGTATAAACATCATAGCACATGATTTATCATGACGCAATAATACAGCTTGCACAATTTCAATAAATTTTTTGGTCTATATTCTAATGATTTATATCTTAGCTTCAGACGTCTTACAGCGAATATCTAAATGAAGTTCTTTGAGCTGATCAGGGCTGACAGGACTCGGTGCTTCTGTTAATAAACATGAAGCGCTCGCAGTCTTAGGAAAAGCAATCGTATCCCGTAAATTTGAACGTCCCGCCAGAATCATTACAAGGCGGTCAAGTCCTAAAGCGATGCCGCCATGCGGCGGTGCCCCATATTCAAAGGCTTCCATCAAAAAGCCGAATTGCTTTTTAGCTTCGTCCATTGAAAAGCCAAGTGCCTTAAACATTTTTTCTTGAATATCTCTTTGGTGAATACGCTGAGAACCGCCGCCTAATTCATATCCATTGAGCACTAAATCATAAGCTTGAGCTCTAACTTGCCCAGGATCAGTTTCAAGCAGATCTACATCTTCAGCCATAGGCATCGTAAATGGATGGTGTTCCGCAACATAGCGGCCAGCATCTTCATCGTACGAAAGAAGCGGGAATTCTGTAACCCAAAGGAAATTAAGAGAAGTTTGATCAATCAAATCAAGTTCTTTACCTAATTTCAAACGGAGCGCGCCCAGACTATCGGCAACAACCTTTGGTGAATCAGCAACAAATAAAAGTAAATCTCCCGGTTTAGCCTGAGTCTTTTCAATAATTTTAGCGGCTGCCAGCTCATCAATGAATTTTGCAATCGGTCCTTTCAAACCGTCGTCTTCAACTTTCAGCCATGCTAACCCTTTGGCACCGTATGTGGAAACAAAATCAGCACATGCATCAATCATCTTCCTGGAATAATTGGCTGCCTGACCTGCAACGTTGATAGCTTTGACTTGACCCCCGCCGGCGACCGCTTGGCTAAATACTTTAAAACCGCAATCTTTAACAGCAGTGGATAAATCGATAAGTTCCATGCCAAAGCGTGTATCCGGCTTATCGCTGCCATATCGGCCCATCGCCTCACTATAAGGCATTCGTTCAAACGGTTGGCTAATCTCAATACCTTTAATGTCTTTAACAAGCTCAACCATCATTTGTTCCATCATTTGCATAAACGGTTCTTGTTCGAAAAAGGACATTTCAATATCAACTTGTGTAAATTCTGGCTGCCGGTCAGCCCGAAGATCTTCGTCCCTAAAACAACGAACAATCTGATAATATTTCTCCATCCCTGCAACCATCAACAATTGCTTGAAAATTTGCGGCGATTGCGGAAGTGCATAGAATTCTCCCGGGTGTACCCGGCTTGGCACTAAATAATCCCGTGCCCCCTCCGGCGTACTCTTTGTTAACATTGGCGTTTCAATTTCCAGATAGGCCTTTTCGTCAAGAAAATCACGGATTTTCTTAGTGATCTTATGCCGCATTTTGAAAGTTTCCAGCATCTCAGGACGTCTTAAATCTAAATAACGATATTTTAAGCGGACATCTTCAGAAACATCCGTTTGATTTTTAATTTCAAAAGGCGGCGTTTTTGATTTATTAATAATGGCAACATTTTGGACAACCATTTCTATTGTTCCAGTGGCCATATTATTATTGATTGATTGTTCATCGCGAAGGACAATTTCCCCTTCGGCTTCAATGACATATTCGCTTCTGATTTTATCTGCGGTTTCAAGCGCTTCCTTAGAGATTTCCGGATTGAAAACGATTTGTACAAGTCCTGAACGGTCTCTTAAATCAATAAAAATTAACCCGCCCAAATCTCTTCTTTTTTGGACCCAGCCTGCTAATTTGACCTGTTTACCGACGTGTTTTTCGGTTAATTGCCCGCAATATTCATTTCGATACATGATTGTCACCTCTGCAAATGTTTTTGTAAATATGCTTCCAGTTCATTAATAGCTATTTGTTCTTGCTCCCCGGTTGTCATGTTCTTAACATTGATGATATTTTTTTCTAATTCTTCCTCGCCAAGCGTGGCTACAAATTGAGCTTTAAGCCTGTCAGCTTGCTTAAACTGACCTTTTACCTTTCTGTCCATATAATCTTTATCAGCGGATAGACCGGCATTTCTTAAGTTAAAAAGAATAGGCACTGATTTTTCTTTAGCTTTTTCCCCAATTGCAACGAGAAAACAATCTATCGTTTCGTTAATAGGAAGCATGACATTTTCCGCTTGAAGAGCGAGCAGCAATCTTTCAACACCGAATGCAAATCCGACACCAGGTACTTCCGGGCCGCCCAGTTCACTGACCAAGCCGTTATAGCGTCCGCCTCCTAATAGTGTTGTAATAGCCCCGAATCCTTCACCCATGATTTCAAAGGTCGTGTGATTATAATAATCAAGACCGCGAACGAGATTAGGATCTATAATATACGAAATCCCCATATCATCAAGCATTTTTTTAACCTGATCAAAATAAGACCGTGATTCACTGTTTAAATAGTCCAATATCGAAGGTGCTGTTTTCATGGCAGGATGTTCCCTGTCTACTTTACAATCCAGGATTCTCAGCGGATTTTGCTCCAGCCGCTTCTGACAGTCTGAACAAAACTCATTGATTGACGGCTTAAAATGCTCGATTAATGCTTCACGGTAGGCTTGACGGCTCTCCGGGTCTCCAAGACTATTAAGTACTAATTTAAGATTCTTTAACCCGAGATTGTGATAAAGTGTCATCGCCAAGGCAATTACTTCAGCATCTATTGAAGGATCGTTGCTGCCAAGCGCTTCCACTCCGATTTGCGTAAATTGACGGGTACGCCCCGATTGCGGACGCTCATAGCGAAACATTGGACCAATATATCCAAGCTTAACAGGCTGATTAGGCAAGCCAAACATTTTATTTTCAACAAATGACCGGACAATGGATGCAGTCCCTTCCGGCCGTAACGTTAAGCTTCTCCCGCCGCGGTCTTCAAATGTATACATTTCCTTTTGAACAATATCAGTTGAATCGCCTACCCCTCTCTGAAAGAGCTCAGTTGATTCGAAAATTGGGGTGCGTATCTCATGATAGTTGAACTGTTTAAACACAAGCCTGGCTTGTTCTTCAATATACTGCCAGATGCTGATTTCATCAGGGAGAATATCTTGTGTCCCTCTTGGAATTTGAATACTCATGATAAACCTCCTAGCTAAATAAAAAGTCCCTTGCTCATCGTTACGATGAACAAGGGACGAAATTTTATAAATCCGTGGTGCCACCCTTTATTTAAAGATAAATACCTAAAAAAGCATTATCTTTCTCATAAAGCAGTTAACGCCTGCAACGTTCTCTCCTACTCCCAAAGTTTCAGAGAGACACCTCCCGAAGTGTCTTTCATTAGACGCATGCAGAAATGCTTACAGCCGCGGCATTTCCTCTCTTATCACACGTAACCTAATTACTTTCTCCATCATCGGTTTTGTCCGTAAAATACAAGTTCTAAAACTATTTATGTTTCAATATATTACTTATAATTATTTATATTGTCAACCGATTTTAACGAAAAAATTTTCTTTTTATTTCCGAAATAGTTTCCCGGCTGTGTTGAGTCGGATCAAGAACATGGTCATTGAATGCCATAATTAAAGCTGCCTCTTTATGGTCTTCTTGTTTATGGAAAATCCGCGTATAGTGTGAACGGTTAATTCTCATTGGCTGTCCCTTCCTTTTAAAGACTGTTCAAAATTTGAACACGTACTTTTAGGTTAGGATAGCCCAAAGAGGCCAAAATTAAACTTTAAAAGGAAGTTCAAAAAGTCCGGAAAGGAATGGTTGTGCTCCTGCGCCGCAGGATATTCACGGATGCATCGCCAACTTCTCGTCGCAACTCGAAGTTATTTCGAGAAGATTTGCTCGTCGCTCCGGTGCTCGAAGGCTGCGCTTCCTTGAACTTCCGACGCACAGGACGTGCTAGTACTGGCGTTGTCACATGGACGTGACGTTTTTAACCAGTGTCGGCTCTTTTTGTCCTCCTTTTTGAACTTGATTTTAATTTTTTCTTTTGCTTTCAACAATCAGCGTTACAGGACCGTCATTTGTAAAAGATACGTCCATCATTGCTCCAAAACGTCCTGTCTCCACACGGAGCCCTTTCTCTTTTAGCAAATGATTAAATTGATCGTATAGTTTTTGGGCTTGATCAGGCTTGGCTGCTTCCATAAAATTGGGGCGTCTGCCTTTACTGACATCGCCGTACAGAGTGAATTGGGATACTGATAGTATATCCCCTTTAACATCTTGAACTGACCAATTCATTTTCTCTTCGTGATCTTCAAAAATTCTTAATCCCGCAATCTTATCAGCCGTATATTTAAGATCATCAATGGTGTCATCATGCTTAATACCGACTAGCAATAATAATCCATTATCAATTTGACCGACAGTTTCTCCATCAACGATAACAGCAGCATTTTTTGCCCTTTGTACAACAACTTTCATAAAAATCTCTCCTAAAGCTTCTGGTGTATGGGTTGGTCGTGGTGGTGGTACTCCTGCGCCGGCGCATATTCAAAGAAGTTGTGCCGTTTCTCGTCGCAACTCGGAGCAGTTCGAGATGTTTTGCTCGGTGCTCATTGCATGACGCGTCTGACGCTGTATATATCAGGGATTTTCTTTATTTTGTCAACGACTTTTTTAAGATGGCTGATATTACGGATCGCAATGGTCATATGAATGATACCTATTTTATTTTTATCAGATTTTCCGGAAACGGCATGCATCATTGTATGACTCTCAGCAATAACCTGAAGAACATCATTCAGTAAACCGGTGCGGTCAAAGCCGGTAATTTCAATATCAACGTTATATTGCTTCGTTGTTTCAGTATAACCTTCCCACTCAACTTCAAGCAAACGTTCTTCATCATGATCATGGTTAATATTCGGGCAATCTTTCCGATGTATTGAAACACCCCTGCCTTTTGTAATATAGCCGACGATTTCATCTCCCGGCACAGGATTGCAGCATTTTGATAATCTTATTAATAAATTATCAACACCCTTTACCCTCACACCTGATTCGGTCCGTCTTTTTGGTGTATAAGTCTTTACATCAGGAAATGAATTTAATATTTTTTCCGCACTTTGCTCTTGGCTTTTGCGCACTTTTTCAGTCAGCCGCGTAACCACCTGTTTAGCCGTAATGCCGTTATAACCGACTGCTGCGTATATTTCTTCCTCTGTTGCGAAATTATACTTTTGTGCAACATTTGAAAGGTTATCTTGAGTAAGAATTTCTTTAAGATCAAAACCCTGATTTTTCAGTTCTTTTTCAATCAGTTCACGGCCTTTGGTTACATTTTCTTCTCGGCGCTGTCTTTTATACCATTGGCGAATCTTGTTTTTGGCATGAGAGCTTTGCGTGATTTTTAACCAATCCTGGCTTGGACCGTATGAATGTTTGGAGGTGAGCATTTCAACAATGTCACCCGTTTTCAATTTATGGTCAAGCGGCACCATTTTACCGTTAACTTTAGCACCGACAGTCTGGTTTCCGATTTCCGTATGGATTCGATACGCAAAATCAATCGGGACCGATCCGGCAGGCAATTCTATGACATCGCCTTTTGGTGTAAAAACGAAAACCATATCCGAGAATAAATCCACTTTCAGCGATTCCATAAATTCTTTGGCATCTGCTGTATCATTCTGCCATTCAAGAATCTCCCGGAACCATGCCAATTTATCTTCGAATTTATTATTGACATTTTTAGGTTTTCCTTCTTTATATGCCCAGTGCGCAGCAATCCCATATTCTGCCACCCTGTGCATATCATGAGTTCTAATTTGTACTTCCAATGGATCTCCCTTTGGACCAACCACTGTTGTATGCAAAGATTGATACATATTGGCTTTCGGCATAGCAATATAATCTTTAAAACGTCCTGGCATCGGCTTCCATTGTGTATGAATAATACCCAGGACAGCATAGCAATCCTTAATACTTTTAACGAGAATTCTGACAGCAAGCAAATCATAGATCTCGTTAAACTGCTTATTTTGATGAACCATTTTTCGATAAATACTATAAATATGCTTAGGTCTTCCAGAGATTTCTGCGTCAATATGAACTTCTTCAACCCGATCTTCTATATCATCAATGACTTCAGCAATATAATCTTCACGCTCTTGACGCTTCCGTTTCATTAAATTAACAATACGGTAATATTGCTGCGGGTTAAGATAACGTAATGCAATATCTTCTAATTCCCACTTTATTGTTGAAATACCTAAACGGTTAGCAAGCGGTGCAAAGATTTCCAAGGTCTCATTTGCTTTTTGCAGCTGCTTTTCTTTTGACATATATTTTAACGTTCTCATATTATGAAGCCGGTCGGCTAACTTAATCAATACACATCGTAAATCTCTTGCCATTGCAACAAACATTTTCCGGTGATTTTCAGCTTGCTGGTCTTCCTTTGATGTAAATTCAAAGTTTCTCAACTTGGTCACACCGTCAACAAGAAGCGCCACTTCTTCACCAAACGTTTCTTTGATATCTTCAAGGGTGACCGGGGTATCCTCAACAACATCATGCAGTAATCCGGCAATTATTGTTGTTGGATCCATTTCCAAATCAACTAATATGCTGGTAACCTCAACAGGATGAATAATATATGGCTCTCCCGACTTGCGGAATTGGCCATCATGCGCCTGTTCAGCATAATCATAGGCTTGTTTTATTTTATCTACTTGTTCTTGGTTAAGGTAGGATGATGCCTTATCCAATAATTCATCAATCGTCATATAATCCATCACCTTTAAAAATTTACCGCTGCTTAACTTTATAAACAAAGAGCGCCCTTCCCGAGCACTCTCATTTTAATATTGCATTAATGTAAATATATCATAGTTGTCAAGCTTTTCTCTACCTTTTAACTGAGTTAATTCAATCATAAAAGCAAGCCCTGCGACAACGCCTCCAAGCTGCTCAACTAAATCAATGGTTGCCTTGATTGTGCCGCCTGTGGCCAGAAGGTCGTCTGTAATAATAACTTTTTGACCGGGTTGTATGGCGTCCTTATGTAAAGTTAGCGCATCCTTCCCATATTCTTTGCCGTAATTTACCTTAACAACTTCCCGAGGCAGCTTACCCTCTTTTCTTACAGGTACAAATCCAAGGCCTAAAGAATACGCAACGGGACATCCTACAACAAACCCTCTTGCTTCGGGACCGACAATCACGTCGGCGTGTTTCTCTTTGGCGTATGCGGTAATATCATTTACCGCTGCCCGGTAAGCATCTCCGTCAGCCATTAGCGGAGTAATATCTTTAAAAACAATCCCTTCATTTGGAAAGTCTTTCACGATTTCAATATAGTCCTTGTAATTCACTGCTTGCAGCCTCCTCTATGCTGCTCCTTTCTAATCGCCGCTGATTAAACCAATCTTTTAACGATTGATAGGAGGAATAACAAAATATATCTTCAAGCTCCATTTGCTCCCGCCTTTGTTGATAAATACGGGATTCTGTTAAAGGCTTTTTCTCCGGAGCCGGGTTTACAGTCATAACACCATTGTCTATTTTAACAAAACCTAAATCAAAAAACACCTTTGCCATGAAATAGACGGTCTCCTTCTGCCAACCTTTATAACGGGCAATACTGCTTGCCATCTTCGAAAAGTTTAAGGAGCCTTGCTTTAAAATAAACGCATATAACCATTTAAAATGATCCCTGGCAGGAAATTCAGAAAAAAAGTGTTCCTCAGTATGATGGAATATTACATAAATCCGTTCAGGGAAATCTCTCTTTTGTAAAAGAGATTTAAGTTGCTGCCTGTCATTCGGTAAATCTAATAAAACTAAGTATTCCCTTTTAAGCGCCTCTGAATCTATGTCATCAAAGGAATAAATCTCATCCTCTAGTTGATTCAATTCCAATTGCTCAATCGTCTGTTTATGAAAAGCGATCATCAGCCTTTTTTCTTTTGGAATCTTCGTTAACCGTTCTTGTATTTTTTGCTCATTACGTAAATCAAATAACTGCCATTCATCAACCTTGATATCCTCAACTAACATTTGCGGCTTTCTAAAACCATTCCATTCGTTAACAGATAACTGACCGACAGCAGATACTTGAACGTCCGGTGTCATCTGATCATACTTGTCACCAAGGTAAAATCCTATGCCGTCCAAGGACGACTCATTGTCTGTAAATGCTAATTTCAGATGGTTTTGGTTCTTGCCGATTTTTCTTAATCCTGAGATGTGAGCATTTTTAATTGCGAATTTTGGTTTAGGATTTTCTACGCCAAATGGTGCCAGTATATTTAACTCTTGAATGACATCAATGGTAATATCTTGCACATTGCATTCACAGTCAACCGTCGTCAACGGTGTCAAAATATCCTCTGTTAGCATGACATCACTATATTTATTCAGCCTGCTTGACAAAAGATATAAATTTTCCGATGCCACGGTCATTCCCGCCGCCATTGGATGTCCGCCAAAATGCGGCAATATATCCCTTGAACCGGATAATGCCTGGAAAATATCGAACCCTTCGATACTTCTTGCCGAACCTTTGGCAAGACCTGTTTCAGGGTTAATTGAGAATACAATGGTTGGCCGATAAAACTTTTCAACAACTCTGGAGGCTACAATGCCGATAACACCTTCATGCCAATTTTCACCGGCAATGACGAAAAACTTTTGTCCTTTATCATACTGTTTTTCTGCCTGTTTCAAAGCTTGTCTTGTCATTTGATCAACAACTGACTTTCTCTCTTGATTGAGATTATCTAAATCAAGGGCGAGCTGATTAGCTGAGGCAGGATCATTGGTTAACATCAAATCAACAGCAGGACCCGCATGATCCATCCTCCCGGCAGCATTTAAGCGTGGACCGATACCAAAACCAATATGTTCGCTGTCAACGGGTCTTTCAATGCTGCTGACAGATAAGAGAGCTTCAATTCCAATAAATGACCCTTGATTAATGATATCCAATCCTTTTGACGCAATAAGCCTATTCTCATCAACTAACGGAACAAGGTCACTGATAGTGCCGATAGCAGCTAACGCCAGTAAATCACTTGGCTGCTCACCTGTTAATGCATGAGCAAGTTTGTAAGCAACACCTGCGCCTGCCAATGATTTAAAGGGATAAGGACAGCCGGGCTTCTTAGGATTGATGATACAATATGCCTCTGGAAGCTCAGGAGGAGGCTCATGGTGGTCTGTCACAATATAATCCAGTTCCAGTTCTTTTGCCCGTCTCGCTGCTTCAACAGCCGCGATACCGGTATCTACAGTAATAACAAGCCCGATGCCCTGTTCTTTTGCTTTTTCTAACGCTGGTATATTGGGGCCGTACCCTTCAGTAAAACGATTAGGAACATAAAAAGAGGCGTCAGCCCCTAACTCCCGCAATGCTCTTACAAGAAGAGAGGTCGAACTAACGCCGTCAGCATCGTAGTCACCAAAAACTAAAATACTTTCATGATCATTTATCGCCTTATGAATACGGTCAACTGCTTCTTTCATACCATCCATTAAAAATGGATCATAAAAGGCTTGTTCATCTTTATTTATAAAAGTTTCTGCCTGTGCCGTCTCAGCTATGCCGCGGCCTAAAAGCAGTTTTCCGATAAATGGTGAAACATTTAACGATTCGGCAAGCTGAATTGCCTGTTGTTCATCAACTGTTTTAACATGCCATCGTGTCGTTGGCTTAAGCATATAAACACCTCTTAACGAAACAATTATACATGAGGAGGCTGCTTTTCATCAAGGTTCTCATCCTCTTCGCCAACGAGCTGTCTTCTTAAAGCAGCTCCTTCTCCGCGATATTTCTCCAATTCTGAATTAGCCTTATTTAACTCTCTTTGCAATTTAAAAATTCTAACATAACCAATAGACCCTACAATAAGCGCACCCATGAGTACAGAGACGATAATAACTAGAATAAGCGGCCATTCCGCTTTAGCAAATAAAAAGTTAACGGTAACGGAATCAACATTAACAACTGAGAATATGGCTATAATTAAAACAAATATAAGTGCTAGAATAATGCCTGCATGTGCCTTCATTTTCTTCACCTCACCTTTTTTAAATTTATCTTATTAATTTGTATTCAAAAAGGAGGACAAAAAGAGCCAAGCAACTGCTTGAATATGCTTCCCAGCAGATTTGCGACGAGAAGTTGGAAACACTACCTAGAATAAGCGTCGGCGCAGGAGCACTACCATACATCTACAACTTAACGTTACTCTTTCCCAAACTTTTTGAACATCCCCTAATAAAAAAGGGCGTTAAGAAGAGGATTTCCCCCTTAACACCCTTTCTGACTATTTTATTATGTTTGCGGCTGGGCGGCTTTCTTTTTTTTCTTTCTTTTTATATAACCGGATTTCCAAACAGCCCATAGCGGGGATGCAATAAAAATGGAAGAATACACCCCGGCAATTAAACCAACAAACAAAGCAATGGTAAAGTTCCTGATTGATTCACTTCCAAATATCAAAAGTGCAATAACCGGCAGCAAAACTGTTAAAACTGTATTGATAGATCGGACTAAGGTTTGCCGGATACTTCTATTGACAATTTCCCCATATTCCTTAAAAGTTGTCGGTTTTTTCTCAGACAGCTTAATATTTTCTCTAATCCGGTCAAAAGTAACAATCGTATCATTAATTGAATATCCGATAATTGTTAAGACAGCTGCAATGAACTCAATGTTTACTTCAAGATGGAACAAGCTGAATATAGTGACGATGAAAAAAGCATCGTGAAGTAAAGCGATGATTGCCGCGATCCCCTGCAAAAATTCAAATCGGATCGTAATATAAATAATCATGATAATAGAAGCGATAGCAACCGCCCAAAAAGCGTTTTTGGCCAAATCACGGCCGACTTGCGGCGATACTGTACTGACATTTGGATCAACGCCCAATTCATTTTTAAAAGCTTGTTTAATCTTGGCAACTTGATCCTGATTTAAATTCTTATTAATCCTTACCGTCGCGATATTATGCTTATTCCCGGATAATACTGGACGTTCCGGATTAAATCCTAATTCTTTAAACTTTTGGTCAATCTGATTAATAGAAAGCGGCTCTTTCCCCATAATATCGACGCGAGTGCCACTGGAAAAGTCAATGCCTAAATTTAAGCGAAATAAAAATAAGCTGATGATGCCAATGATGACAATAGCGATCGAAAGGATAAAGAACTTGTTGCGGTGTTTGATAAAATCAAAGTTTTTAAAGATCACTAATATCACCCTTTTTCACACCAAATAATCCCGGTTTATTATTTAAAGCCTTACTCCTGACCCAAAGGCTAAGGAATAATCGCGATCCATATACGGAAGTAATAAAGCTGACAAGAATACTTACAATCAGCATAATTGCAAATCCCTTAACTTCACTTTGACCTAAAACGAACATAACTGCTGCAGCGATAATCGTTGTGATATTGGCATCAAAGATTGTCCAAAATGATCGCCTGTTACCTGCCCGGTAGGCCGATAATACTGTTTTCCCTGACCGGAGTTCATCTTTTATTCTTTCAAGAGTAATGACATTGGCGTCAACCGCCATACCGACCCCGAGAATTAAAGCAGCTATACCTTGCAATGTAAGAACAGCCTGCAAGCCGATAAAGACTGCGAGAGTTAAATAGATATAAACACAAAGTGATACGACAGCGATGAATCCGCCAAAACGGTAGAATAAAAGCATAAATAAGAAAATCGCTGCGACACCGATGGCTCCTGCAAAAACAGTCTCTGACATAGAATGCTGACCAAATTGCGCACCAACTGATGTTGAATAGATTTCCTTCATCTTAACAGGAAGAGCGCCGGCATTAAGGAGCTCCGCCAATGTATTGGCACGGTTCATCGTAAAGTCGCCGGTAATTTCTACATTGTTAGTATCCAACTCTTGATTTACTGCAGGATCTGAGATAAATTTCGGATGCTTTTTAGTAACTTCTTTTTTATAAGAATCGCCTTTTTGATAATCAAGCCAAATAACCAATTTATTGTTTGGTGGCGGTAATTTCGATAACTTTTTCGTTATTTTTCCGAACTTATCTGCATCTTTCAATTGCAATGTAACAATTGGTTTGTTCATTTGATCAAAGGCAACTTTTGCCTTTCCCGGTGCTAAATCTGAACCATCAAGCATAAGTTTGTCATTAACATCCCGGAAGCTTAAGTTTGCTGTTGTTGATAACAGCTTTCTTGCCTTCGCCTGATCTTTTACGCCGGGCAGCTGAACATCAATGCGGTGCCCGTTCTGAATTGAAATTTCCGGTTCGCTGACCCCCAGGGCGTCAACCCTTTTATTAATCGCTGCAACCGCACTTTGCATTGTTTTATTAGTTATTTTCTCCCCTTTTTTAAGAGGTTCAACTTGATAAAGGACTTCAAAGCCTCCCTTTAAATCAAGGCCGAGCTTTAAATTATGTATGATAGGCTTAAAAGTAAAACCTATAATAATGGCCAATATAATGACTATAAGAAAAAAGGAGACAATCCTTCCCTTTTTGACCATGCACTTTTCTCCTTTCCAGATGTCGTCCAAAAAGACTTGTCCTCCTTTTTGAACAATGCTTTTACAACTTATTCTGCATCTTATTCGTAAACATAATATATCCATTATAGCCAGCCGGCAATTTTCATGTCAATTTTTATATGTTACCGGTCAATGATAACATTTATTATTCTGCAGGATTGTTAAGGCCGGGAAGGTTCTCCTCCAGAAAAGAAGCTGACCCTTTGAACATATCTTTCCTTAATTTATTCATATAATCATTAACGGATAAGCCCATCACATGATTGACAAATTCGTGAAGTTTTAACGATTTGTCCTTTTTCTCCATCGTTTCTTCGATAAATGTCCATAATTCATTCATCGTTAGCCGCTTCAGTCCCAATGAATGGAATTCTTCAAGCTTACTATTAAGAAATGGTTGAATATGATGACGCCATTCTTGGTAATTTTGTGTATGAGACAAGTCCATCACTCCTATCGATATTATCATAGCACAAGTCAAACTAATGGAAAATATAAATTCTTCTTAAAACCGCCCGGATCTAGTCATGCTTTGTCCACCTATAGGCATATACATGTTATCAAGTATCAGAGAGAAGAGTATTTGACTGCAAAGGACAAACCATCGTGCATTTAGCAAGGCTAAGATACCTATTCATACGGGGCGTTCCTTAAAAAGGAGAAAAACCCTTAAAAAAGGCGGGCTTATTTATGACAAAACAATCTTTTCTTAAAGGAACTTTTATATTAATTATTGCAGGAATGATTACTAAAATCCTTGGTTTTGTTAATAAAATGGTTGTTGCAAGGATTATCGGCGAAGAAGGCATCGGCCTTTACATGATGGCCTATCCAACGCTTATGCTTACAGTAACATTAACCCAATTAGGATTGCCGGTAGCTATTTCAAAAATGGTCGCTGAAGCTGATGCGCTTAATGACCGGAAAAAAATAAAAAAAATATTAACGGTTTCTTTTTTAACCGTTGGCATCCTAAGCATTATTTTTACAGCCGTTATGGTGATACTGGCACCGCTTTTAGCTAAAACTGTATTTACCGATCCGAGAACGATTTATCCGCTTCTTGCTATAGCACCGATTGTACCAATTGTTGCTGTTGCTTCGGTACTGCGCGGATACTTTCAAGGCCTGCAAGACATGAAGCCTTATGCATACTCTCAAGTGATAGAACAAGTTGTTCGGATTTCATTGGTAGCCTTTTTAACAACGACGCTTTTGCCATACGGTATTGAATATGCAGCCGGCGGGACAATGATTTCCGGTGTGATTGGTGAATTTATTTCCCTTTTATATATGATTTCGATGTTTAAGAGAAGAAAAAGGGTTAAGATTCGAAAAGACTTTTGGGGATTTTTGCATAATGGCAAGCAAACCTTTAAACAATTGATGAATATTGCTTTACCGACAACAGGCAGCCGGCTGATTGGCTCAATTTCATATTTTTTGGAACCTATTATTATTTCTCACAGTCTGTATTTGGCTGGTGTCTCTACCATTGTAGCAACAAAACAATACGGGGAACTTGAAGGTTTTGCTATTCCGTTGTTAATTTTGCCAAGCTTTATTACATTTGCTCTGCAAACATCACTGGTCCCAACGATCAGCGAGGCCCAGGCAACTCATAATATTGAAACGATCCACTACAGGCTGAACCAAGCTTTAAAAATCGCTATGATTACCGGAGGCATCTCAATTGTTGTTTCTTATGTTTTCGCGGAACCATTAATGACCTTGATGTATCATTCACCGGGTTCGGCTGTCTATATTTATGTTATGGGGCCATTCTTTTTTCTATTTTATTTCCAAGGTCCGCTTCAGGCGGTACTTCAAGCTCTTGACCTTGCTAATGCTGCATTGATTAACAGCTTTATAGGCGCTGCAGTTAAACTTCTGACTATATTTGCGCTTGCCTCCCGCCCCGAACTGGGAATTATAGGAGCAGCTTTAGGATTTGTTGCAAGCGTCGTTCTCGTCACGCTTCTTCACTTAGCGACGGTTATAAAAAAGGTAGGATTTTCACTTGTTTTAAAGGATTATGTTAAAGGGATTTTCTCTATTATCATTACCGGATGTTTCGCTAATTTCTTAATGAAGCACTTTCTATTGGATTGGGGGCTTTTACCCCGCACAATGACGTTAATTGTCATTACCGTTATTTTCTACTTCATTGTTATTCGCGCAACCCGTCTTTTAAAGAAAGAGGAACTATCAAGTTTCCCTATTATCGGAAAATGGGTGGTATAGTAAACACCGGCCAATATTTTAATTGCCCGGTGTTTTACCGTTCATCTTTTATGTCTATATAAAAAGTGCCATCATCATCTAAAACACAGTAAGAAATTTGTTTAACATCACGGAAACCTAAATTTCTTAATTGTTGTCTTAACCATAATGGTGTTTGATTAATTTTCTCTAAGTTTTGTTTCTGAACTTTTCCGTCTAAAATAAGCGGAAAGCTCATGGCGGAAATTTTTTCATCATTGTTTTCATAATCTGATTTTTTTAAAACAGACAACTTCCCATTAGGCTCAAGGACACCAAATTCTACATCAGTTATATTCTTAATATTTTGTTCTCTTAACTGAGTCAGGAGGTCATCAAAGTTATAACGCTGTTTCCGCATCTCGTGTTCATCAATTTTCCCTTCTTTAATGATAGTCGCCGGCTTTCCATCGAAGAGTTCTCGTAATGCCTTGCTTTTTAATGATAAAGCAGAAAGGAGCATTTGTATAAGCAGTAATAATAATATAGGAACTATCATAACAAACAACGGTTTATTGGGATCTTCAATTGAAATGACAGCTAATTCAGCGATCATAATGGACACAACGAAATCAACAATGCTTAATTGCCCAATTTCCCGCTTCCCCATCATACGAAAGGTCACTAAAATAACAATATATAAAAAAATGGTCCTTAAGATAACAGTAGCCATCAAGAAATCCCCTTTCTATGTAACCCATTCTTAGTATGAGCAGAGCAAAGAGGAAAAATGATGTCTTATTAGAAAATGATTTAATAAAAAAATACCAAAAAGTCACTTTGTTTGTTAATTCAATTCTATTCCTGTCCAAGCGTGAATAAGCATAAATAAACAGCTTATAAAGTGAAACTTCCATCAGTGGGGGATTTCTTTATCCCAACTGATGGTTAGTTGAACAAATCGGGGTGTTAGCGTTCGTTAACTTCCGCCTATACTTCAGCGCTTAAACTAAAGTTTTGAGGCGGGAGACTTACGGACGGTTGCACCGGGATGAAAAGGGGGAACACCATGACTAAACGAATGCTCACCGCCGCCTGTTACGGAATTGTAACAGCACTTTTCATTATTTTAGTTGTTACCTTTGTTTTAGCAACATTATTAAGACTCACCTCTATGACGGAGTCTTCAGTCGGCCTGCTGCCTATGATTACCTCATTCGTCGCTTTATTCATTGCCGGTATCACAGCCGGAACCAAGTTGAAGGAAAAAGGACTGTTTATCGGAGGCACAACGGGTATTTTATACTCTCTGTTAATACTGCTTATTCAGTTTCTCGGTTATAACAGCGGTATCTCGTCAGGACAATATTTGTTATATGCCGGAAATATAGTCATTGCAGCATTCGGCGGTGCCATTGGCGTTAACATCTTTGTTAAAAAACATTAAAAAACGTGCCTCATAATGAAGCACGTTTCTTTTATTCTTCTTTAGCTTTTTCTTCTTTTTCGTTAGCTGCTTTTTGTTCTTTCGGCTCATGGGTTTGTTTCTTTTGGTAAATGTCCCTTACCGCCGCACGATCAAAAGTAATCTTAGTTGTATTATGGCATTTGATCGTAACTTTTTCATCGTCAATAGCGTCTACAGTACCATGTATCCCGCCAATTGTTACGATTTTATCGCCCTTTTGCAGACTAGTTTGCATTTCGCGCGTTTTCTTTTGACGCTTTTGCTGCGGTCTTATGAGCAAGAAATAGAAAATCACAAAAAAGATAATCAACGGACCAATTGTCGTTAAAAAACTGCTGCTCATTCTCAACCCTCCTTTATAAAATCAATATTAAAGCTTGTGTTCAAATAGGCTGCTCTTGTTCCCGGTCCTTTTTGAACATCCGCTTAAAAGTTTCTTGCATTTGGCTTATTAAAGCCATATTGCTCAAAGAAAGCTTCTCTATAATCGAGCAAGCGATCTTCACGAATAGCTTGTCTTACACACTCCATCAATTTTATCAAAAAATAAAGATTATGGTAAGATGTAAGTCTAAATCCAAATGTTTCATTTGCCTTTACCAAATGTCTGATGTATGCCCTTGAATATGTTTTACATACATGACAGTCACAATTTTCGTCAATCGGTCCAAAATCACGGGCATATTTAGCATTTCTGATCACAAGCCTGCCGTTGGATGTCATGCATGTGCCATTTCGGGCAATTCGTGTCGGCAGTACACAATCGAACATATCAATCCCCCTGATTGCCCCGTCAATAAGAGAATCAGGTGACCCAACCCCCATAAGGTACCTGGGTTTATTATCAGGCAACAGCGGTGTTGTATAGGTTAAAACTTCATTCATTATGTCTTTCGGCTCACCTACTGACAAACCGCCGACAGCATAACCAGGAAAATCTAATGACGTCAGCTCACGAGCTGATTGTCTCCGCAGTTCTTCGAATTCGCCGCCTTGGACAATGCCAAACAAGGATTGAGTTTCCGGCTTTTTATTTGCTTTTAGACATCTTTCAGCCCAACGGCTTGTCCGTTCAACGGAAGCCTTCATATAATCATATGAAGCGGGGTACGGCGGACATTCATCAAATGCCATCATAATATCTGATCCTAAAGCATTTTGTATCGCAATTGACTTTTCAGGGGTTAAAAATAACTTTTCGCCATTTAAATGGTTACGAAAGTGAACACCTTCTTCGGTAATGTCTCTCAGGTCACTCAAGCTGAACACTTGAAACCCGCCGGAATCTGTTAAAATCCCTTGATCCCAGTTCATAAATTGATGGAGGCCCCCTGCCGCACGTACGATATCTTCACCCGGACGAAGCCAAAGATGATATGTGTTGCTGAGAATGACACCTGCGCCCATTTCTTTCAGTTCTTCCGGACTGATCGTTTTAACCGTTGCTAATGTTCCAACAGGCATAAACATGGGCGTTTCAAATGTTCCATGGGGTGTATTAAGCTTACCGAGCCTTGCCCCGGATTGTTTGCATACCTTAATTAATTCATACGTTACAGCAGTCATGTTGTCTTAATCCCCTCTGTTATGAACATCGCATCTCCGAAACTGAAGAAACGGTAACGTTCCTGAACAGCTTCTCTATAAGCATCTAAAATAAATTCACGTCCGGAAAATGCGCTGACAAGCATAATTAAAGTGGACTTCGGCAAGTGAAAATTAGTGATCATTCCATCAATTGCCTTATATTCAAATCCCGGGTAAATAAATATATCTGTCCAACCGGATGCTTCTTTCAGTTCACCGTTAAATTTAGCGGCAATTGTCTCTAATGTACGGATAACAGTTGTTCCAACAGCAATGATACGCCCGCCTCGGCTTTTTGTATGATTCAAAAGTTCAGCTGTTTGTTTTGACATTTGGTAGAACTCTGCGTGCATAGTATGCTCTTCGATCTGTTCCGCCTTTACAGGGCGAAATGTTCCCAAGCCAACATGAAGCGTAATAAAGGCAATAGAGATACCTTTTTCCTTAAGCTTTTCTAACAGTTCGTTTGTAAAATGGAGTCCTGCAGTCGGTGCAGCAGCCGACCCGCTGTGCTTAGCATAAACGGTTTGATACCTGTCCTGGTCATCTAATTGCTCTTTAATATAAGGCGGAAGCGGCATTTTTCCTAATTCATCAAGTACCTCGTGGAAAATGCCTTCGTATTTAAAAGTTAGTTCTCTTCGTCCTTCGTCTAACTCTTTTGTACAAACCGCTTGCAGCTTGCCATTGCCAAATTGTAAAGCTGCCCCTTTTTTTACACGTTTGGCGGGTTTAACGAGACATTCCCAAGTGTTTCCTTCTAATTGCTTCAGTAATAAAATTTCAATTTTAGCCCCAGTATCTGACTTCTCGCCAAATAGCCGGGCCGGTAATACCTTTGTGTCATTTAATACTAAACAATCACCTGGATTAAGGTAATCAACAATGTCCGAAAAATGCCGGTGTTCGATCGTTTTCCGATTAGGATTAAGAACCATCAGTCTCGATGCTGCCCGGTCTTTTAATGGAGTTTGAGCAATCAGTTCTTCTGGTAAATCGAAATCAAATATTGATACATCCATGAAATTCTCACCTTTACTTAATGTATTAAATTGTTCAAAAAGTCCTCCTTTTTGAACACGCATTATTAGCGAAATCTGTTAATAATATAAAAGATAAGAGATAGAACAATACTAATCAGAAGGCAAGTGATAATTGGGAAGTAAAAGGTGGTATTCCCTTTTTTAAAAACAATGTCACCCGGAAGTTTTCCAATGAATTGCCAAATGAATCCCACTAAGAACAACACAATACCAATCGTCATCATCAGTTTGCCAAAACCGGTCATTACTTATAAGGCCCTTCTATATTAAAATGTTTATAAACAGCCTCTGTTACCATCCGGCCTCTTGGCGTCCTTTGCAAAAACCCGATTTGAAGCAAATAAGGTTCATAGACATCTTCAATAGTATGTCTCTCTTCACCTATTGTAGCAGCAATCGTGTCAAGACCTACCGGCCCGCCATTAAACTTTTCAATAATAGACTTTAAAAGCTGATGGTCTATATGATCCAAGCCCCTTTCATCAACTTGCAGACGAAGCAAAGACTCCCTAGTTAAAAAATGATCAATTATCCCATCATTTGTAACCTGAGCAAAGTCACGGATTCTTCTAAGCAACCGATTGGCAATCCTCGGTGTCCCTCTTGATCTTTTGGCAATTTCATAAGCCGCTTCTTCTTCAATCTCTGTCTGCAAAATATGTGCAGTCCTTTTTACAATGAGTGAAAGTTCATCAGTCGTATAAAATTGCAGACGGCTGATGACGCCGAAGCGATCCCGTAATGGCGGCGATAAATACCCTGCACGTGTTGTTGCCCCAATCAATGTAAAAGGAGGCAAATCAATACGGACCGAGTGTGCCGTATCACCTTTTCCAAGCACTATATCGAGGCAAAAGTCTTCCATAGCCGGGTAAAGAACTTCTTCAACATGGCGGTTTAACCGGTGGATCTCATCTATAAACAAAACATCCCCCGGTTCTAAAGCTGTTAAAATAGCAGCTAAATCACCCGGCCTTTCAATAGCAGGGCCTGAGGTTGTCCGGATATTGACCCCCATCTCATTAGCAATAATTATTGACAGCGTTGTTTTTCCTAATCCCGGAGGTCCGTACAGCAAAACATGATCTAATGGTTCATGCCGCTGTTTTGCCGCCTTTATAAAAATAGACAGATTATCTTTAACCTGCTCCTGACCAATATAATCGACGAGTTTTTGCGGTCGAATCGATCTTTCTATCAATTCTTCTTCAGGGATCGATTCACCTGAAACCATTCGCTCTTCCATCGCTAAATTGGCCTCCTTAACTCTTTAGCATCAACCCTAAAGCTTCTTTAATGTATTTCTCTGCCGTTAAGTTTTTATTTTCTAACTTAGGCACTATTCTTTTAATTTCTCTCTCAGAATAACCAAGCGCCTTCAAGGCTTCAAGCGCCTCTTCAAGCGCTCCGTTAGATCCTAAAGAATCTTCCATAACAGGTGCAAACAAGCCAAATTGATCTTTAAACTTTCCTTTTAAATCTAATATGATTTGTCTCGCTGTCTTCTTGCCTATGCCGGGAAATTTGATTAAATATTGCTCATTTTCATCTTCAATCGCTTGTATCACATTCTCAGGCTGCCCTGAAGCGAGGATCGCCAAACCTCCTTTTGGACCAATCCCCGAGACACTTAAAAGATGAATAAATAACGCTCGTTCTTCCCTTGATTTAAATCCATATAACGCTATAATATCTTCTCTTACATACTGATATGTATAAATCACCATCTCTTGCCCCATATGCTGCTGGTAAGCAAACGGATTAGGACAAATTATTTGATAGCCGATACCGTTGTTTTCAATAACCATATACTCGCTTGAGATATGTTGAACGGTCCCTTTTATATAATCGATCAATACGGTTTCTCCTTCAAATATAAAAATTACTCAACGTTCATCATAACATATATTTAATAAAAATGATAGGATAAGCTGCTTAGAATAGACAATGCACTTATACTTAAGACCTTAAATTGGCCTCTGCGTCAAATTGACATCTAAAGCAGCCAATTTATGCTTTTAACGTAAGAGAAAATGGACATTCCTTTTCAAGAATGTCCAGAAGAATGCTTTTCCGCATATTTGGCTAAAGCATTCATTACCTGTTGGAAATGCTTTTTGTTGCGAACAGGAATTCCTTTATTAAGATCTTTAACTTCATTTGCCTCTAAAGCTTTTGTATCAATCTGAAAGAAAGTTTGAATGATTTGATTTTTGTCGGGATTTCCTTCGAAAATAGTCAAAGTTCGATCATTTGTTAAACCAAAAATACCTACAGTTTTAGCTACAGGGGAAATATCATTCACTCTTTTTTCAAAGTAAATATTGTCATTCGTTTGTTTTACTAATTGCCAATCTTGGTAAGACAAAAAAATATCTTTCAAAGATAATGGATGTTCTTCCACCGTTCTCTCAATAGAAATACCATCCAGGTAGTCCTTTTTTAGATGGACATAAACAACAACCGGGGTCTTTTGCAGGTGCGTCATGTTACTTTTACTTTGTTCAGCCTGTGCTAAATGACTGTAATTTCCATTTAGATCAAAAAAGAAAAGACCACTTGTAAAAAGTAAAGAAAATAAGAGCTTGATCAAACAAATCACCTCTTATTTAGAAATTTAATAACATTATTATTTCCCAAATAAGAGGCTTAACATTCGTATTGACAAATTATTCTTCATTCAAATTATGATAGATGTCCTGTACGTCGTCGTTTTCTTCCAAAGCGTCAATAAGTTTCATCATTTTTTCAAGATCTCCGCCGGATAATGAAGTGGTGGTCTTTGGAATCATTGTGACTTCAGCATCTTCAATCTTATAACCCTGGCTTTCCAATGTTTCCCTTACTTGTGTAAAATCTTCAGGTTGAGTCAATATGATAAAAGCCCCTTCTTCATTTTCCATTTCTTCAGCGCCTGCTTCAATGGCATCCAGCATCAATGATTCCTCGTCAATTTCATCAGCCGCTTCTATAGTAATAACGCCTTTTTTATCAAACATATAGGCGACACAGCCCGACTCGCCCAAGTTTCCTCCGTGCTTAGAAAACGCATGGCGAATTTCCGATGCTGAACGGTTTTTATTGTCTGTTAATACTTCGACCATCACCGCTGTCCCGCCCGGTCCGTATCCTTCATATGTGATTTCTTCATATGTGACGCCATCAAGATTTCCCGTCGCTTTTTTAATGGCACGTGTTATATTATCGTTAGGCATATTAGCCGCTTTAGCTTTTTCAATAACAGTTCTTAGCGCATTGTTTGTATCAGGATCTCCGCCGCCATTTTTTGCAGCTGTAAAAATATCCTTTGCTAATTTCATAAATATTTTACCGCGTTTTGCATCTTGGGCATTTTTGCGGTGCTGTATATTTTTCCACTTTGAATGTCCAGCCATAATGATTCTCCTCTCTTTATTGCTACTACATTTTACTATACCATAAATTAAAACAAAAAAAAGGACAAGGATATCTGATATCCCTTGCCCTTTAGCCATTTATTTAACGTCTGACATTATTTTGGAACGGACGTTTAGCCGCATTGCCCAGATCATTAATAATTCCTGTTACATCTGAGCTTACTTCATTCCAAGTACCGCCGGTTCTTAGACGGTAGTTAACATTTTGAATTCTTTTAACGATATTTCTATCTGTAGTAACGCGAACATCTTTACCCGGTGCGTATTGTTGTGCAGTTTTTGTTACGTCATTAATGAAATCAGGATTTTTTAAACTTCCTTTAGTAGCGTTAACACCAACTATGACAGTATTGCCTCTAACCAACACATGAGCATCTTCAACACCATTGATTCGGCTTACTTTTTTGGCAATCTTCGTAGCTGTGTTGTTCTGATTAGCGTATCTCATATCTCGATCATTAATGCCATAATCATCATTACGAGTACGATCTGCTACATAAGGATAATTATTGACGTTGTTGCGCGCCGGGTTAGTATAATAACCGACATTACGCATATTGTTATTCCTATTAGGATTAGGACCGGCAGCATTATTGGCCGCACAGCCAACAAGCGCACCGCTGAACATTAACGCAGTGGATAAAGTTAAAATTGTTTTCTTCAAAATAATAAACCCCCTTTCTCTAATATGATGTCTGAAGAGGGTAATACTTAAACTGTTAGTTGAAGGTGCTATTGTTAAATTTTGATGTTTTTTTCGGTTAAGTATATATAGTTAATCATCCGAATAGATTGTCACAATTAATGATAATTATTCGTAAAAAAAACGAACAAAAAAAAAGATGAGCAGACGATTTAAAATAATCGTCACTCATCCTTTTTATTTGAAGTCGGAAATTGGGGCAGGTATGGCGGTTGCTGATAATTAGCGTAGCTGTCCCAGCGTTGATTAATTTCCTCTTCTTGCTGATTATTATTATTTTCCTCCCTGTTTGCCGATGAGACAGGCGGTGTTGGTGGTGTCGGCGGTGTTGGCGGAACCCCCGGATCGTAATAAAATGCTTCAGGAGAAGGCTGATAATACATATTCATATTTGGCTGTTGGTCGCAGCCACAGTCCGCTTGCGGCGGAAAACTTTGGTATTGATAATAATATTCTTGATTAGGATAAGCATTTATCTGATGTGACATTTGCTGCCCATAATAACCGTAACCTGACTCCCCATAACCGCTGTGCATTGGATAATGAGAGGCGGATGGATAATGAGACATCATATAATTTGTATCATACCAAGTATTTATTTCCGGATTTATATTAGCTCCATGCCATACATTAGATTCATGCATAACATTGGCTTGATACCATGGATTTATTTCCGGATTAACATGAGATCCATGCCATGGATTTATCTCTGGATTCACATTGGCTTCATGCCACATATTTGACTGTGTCATATTATTTACGTCATGCCAAGTGTTCATTTCCGGATTTACATTAGCTTCATGCCACACACTTGACTCTGGCATAATGTTCGCGTCCTGCCATGCGTTCATTTCCGGATTTACATTGGCTTCATGCCACATATTTGACTGTGTCATATTATTTGCGTTATACCACGTGTTCATTTCCGGATTCACATTTGCCCCATGCCATTGATTTACCTCCGGCATAACATTTGGATTTTGCCATGTATTCATTTCAGGCATTATATGTGTACCATGCCAAGTTGTTTCCTTTAAATAGGGATCTTCCCATAAATTTGAGTTATCAAATTTATGATAATAATTTTCTTCCTTTGTTATAGCCCATGGATCTTCCAATGGTTTATTTAATACCGGTTTTTTATCATTAATTTTCTTTTTTGATTCCCATTCCCACAACGGCATACTGTTCATACTTGGATGATAATTTGGCATCTCATTGATCTCTTTTGGATGTATCATATTTGGCAATTCATTTTCTATAATAGGTATCTCATGGATATTTTCTTTCGGTTTATTGTTAGATTTCGGTTCAATGTTTGATTCATTAATATTAATGTGATGAATTTCATCTGAATGAGGATTTATATTCGGGTTTACGTTTGGATTTGGATTTGCATTTATATTCGGGTTTGTGTTCGCATTTGGATTAGGATTTACCTTCGGATTTGCATTATTGTTTACATTTGGATTCCAATTATTTTCATTATCCATCATTGGATAGATAGGCGCTGTTTTCTTTAATTGTTTATTCATTACCGGATTCTCTGTATTAGGTATTTCTTTTTTAGGCATTTCTTTTTTTTCATGAAAAATAGGTTTTTCTTTTTTNTAACTTTAGGCTCTTCTTTTTTTATAGGCATCTCCTTTTTTGAAATCGGTTCTTCTTTTTTCTTAACAGGTTTATATCCTGTAGGTACTTTAATCTTCATTCCGGGCATGATTTTATCCGGATTACTCAGTTGAGGATTCATCTTTTTTACTTCTTCTAATGGAATGCCGTGCTTCTGAGCAATTTCGTACAGCGTATCGCCTTTTTGAACAACATAAATTTTCACGTTCTAACCCCTCCTGCACGCGTGTATTACATTATATGGCCGGTCTGGGCTAATTGCCACATTTTTTTATTTCAAAAAAGAGGACAAGATAAAACTTTAAAGTATAAAAATCCTTTCAAGAGGCTGTTATATCATAAAAAGATTTTTTTCGATATAATAAATGATGTATTCTAAAAAAAATTAAAATGTCATGAAATTAAATGGAGTGTCATTATGACAAATCAAAAAAAGGTTCTTGGTGAGGCAAGGCGTTCACTTATACTTAGACAATTAAAGGAAAGTCCGGTTCCAATTACAGGAAGCGAACTAGCCAATCTAACACATGTCAGCAGACAAGTTATTGTTCAAGATATTTCATTGCTTAAGGCGAAGAATTACCCTATTATCGCAACAGCTCAAGGATATATATATATTAGTGAACGAAAGACGGTTAGCCGTATTATTGCATGCCGGCATTCAAGAGAAGAAACAGAAAATGAATTAAATATTATTGTTGACCACGGTGTAACAGTTAAAAATGTTATTGTTGATCATCCTATATACGGGGAAATTACAGCATCCTTAATGATTAAAAACCGTAAAGATGTTAAAAGTTTTATTGAAAAAATCCAGCAGGCAAATGCTTCTTTTCTATTTTCCCTTACCGGAGGTCCGCATCTGCATACAATCGAAGCAGACTCAGAAGAAATGCTTGACGGGGCTTTCGCATCATTAAAAAAGGCAGGCTATTTGCTATAGCCCGCCTGAACCGATCATATCGACTTGATCAACAGCTTCTAATTTTTTGAAGTTATCAAGCAATTGATTAATATCAATAACCATACCGCTTGTATCAATTGACAGAGTCACATTAGCCCTGCCTTGCAATGGAATCGTTTGGTGAATCGTTAAAACATTACATCCCGCTTTTGCAACAATATCCAATAGTTTAGTCAGTGTGCCCCTTCGGTCTTCCAAATGGAATAAAAGGGTCACAATATTTTCCTTTACCACCTTATGAAACGGGAAAATACCATCTCGATATTTATAAAAAGCGCTTCGGCTCAGTCCAACCTTTTTCACTGCTTCTGTAACATTTTCAGCTTTACCGCGTTCTAACAATGTTTTAGCTTTTAAAACTTTCAGCATTGACTCAGAAAGAACATCTTCGCGAACCAAAAAGAATTGTTGACTTCTCTTCATATGAGCCTCCTGTTACGAGCTCTAATCAACGAACTCAAATTCAAAGTCTAAAATTCTAACTGTATCGCCATCTTCAATTCCCCGTTTCCTGAGTGCCTCATCAATTCCCATACCACGCATTTGCCTTGCAAAACGTCTGACAGATTCATCTTGAGTGAAGTCAGTCATTTTGAATAACTTTTCAATCCTTGGACCGCTAATTACAAATACGCCGTCATCGTCACGGTTAATTTCAAATGGCTTCTCCTCTTCTTCAAACTTATAAACAACCCGTTCTGTTTCCTCTTCATTATCAACATCATGGATAGGAAATGTCGGTGTTTTTTCGATCAAATCAGCAACTGCATAGATCAAATCCCGCAAACCTTCTTTAGTTAAGGCAGAGATTGGATAAATTAGAAGATCTTCACTTACCTTTTCCTTGAATTTCTTTAAATTTTCTTCCGCTCCCGGCATATCCATTTTGTTTGCAGCAATAACCTGAGGACGTTCTAACAACCTCATTTGGTAATGCTTTAATTCATCATTAATTTTCAGATAATCGTCATAAGGATCACGGCCTTCAGTTCCAGCCATATCAATGACATGAATAATGACCCGAGTTCTTTCAATATGACGTAAAAACTGGTGTCCAAGTCCCGCCCCCTGGCTTGCCCCTTCAATCAAACCGGGCAGGTCAGCGATAACAAAGCTTCTCGTATCATCGAGTGAAACAACACCTAAATTAGGTTTAATCGTAGTAAAATGATACGCAGCAACTTTTGGTTTGGCGGCTGAAACAACTGACAACAACGTCGATTTACCAACGCTCGGAAATCCAACTAAACCTGCATCAGCCAACAACTTGAGCTCTAATCTCACTTCCCGCTCCTCACCCGGTTCACCGTTTTCGGATAAGTGCGGCGCCGGATTGGCCGGTGTCGCAAATCGCGTATTTCCGCGGCCGCCCCGGCCGCCCCTGGCAATAATTGCTGTTTGTCCTTGCTCAGTTAAGTCCGCAATGATGCGTTCAGTGGCTTTATCCATCACAATCGTTCCAGGCGGTACTTTAACAATCATATCTTTTGCGTTTTTTCCGTGTTGATTTTTGGAGCCTCCGTTTTCACCGCGCATCGCTTTAAAATGCCGCTGATAACGGAAATCCATTAAAGTCCTCAATCCTTCATCAACTTGAAAAACAACATTTGCACCGCTGCCGCCGTCGCCGCCGGCAGGACCGCCGTTAGGGATATATTTTTCCCGTCTAAAGGCAACCATGCCATTACCGCCATCGCCGCCCTTTACGTAAATATCTACTCGATCAACAAACACACTAATCCACCTCAAATATTAAGTAATTTGCAATTCTATAAATGCCTCTGTCTCGTTAATATATTGTTCAACTAAATGAAACGATTGATGCAGTTTGTCTGTTTGTAAAACCTCAGCCAGGTGCCTATGATCTGTTAATGAACCAATGAAATCAAAAATTAATACCGCTGAAGTTTCTTTAATATCAAGAGTAACAGTAACCTCATTTTCAACTGTTTTTGCTGCATAGCTCTCAAAAATATCAAGCCATCGCATTAGCAAATTTGTAAGTTCCTCATCATATTGATTTAACTTAAAACCTTTGCCGATGACTTCAAATTCAAGTTTTAGCAAATGTGAATACGAGTTATATGTTAATAATAACGCCGCACACCTGGGGATATTTAAGTTAGAAAGCTGTGCTTCGTTTTTCGATTTCATTATAATGCGTTCAATAACATTTTCAATTTCTTCGAGGCGGTTTAATGAAAGGTAAGCTTTAATCAGCTGTAATTCATTTAACCATTCATGCCGCTCGTTCCTTAACAGTTCGATAAGTTCTGTTTCATTTATCATAATATAGCTCCCATGCTCACTTTAAGGCTTACAATTTAACCATTCCAATATGCTTTGTTCAATTATATCAGAAAATCAAAGAGCATTGGCTGTATAGGTAATATAATCCACACGAAATTTCTTATGAAAAAAAGCAGCGGACGTTATCCGCTGCTTTTTTTCTTCATTTAGTTATAAGCTTTTTGTTATTTATACTTATACTATTAAGCTTCTTTGGCAACAGGGTATACACTGACTTGCTTACGGTCACGGCCAACACGTTCGTACTTAACAACGCCGTCGATTTTAGCAAATAGTGTATCGTCTCCACCGCGGCCTACGTTAGTTCCAGGATATACCTTTGTACCGCGTTGACGGTAAAGAATGGAACCGCCTGTTACAAATTGACCGTCAGCACGCTTCGCGCCCAGACGTTTTGCAATGGAATCACGGCCGTTTTTAGTACTGCCTACACCTTTTTTCGAGGAAAAGAATTGAATATCAAGTCTTAGCATTCATGTCACCTCCCATGATCTTCAATCTGAATATGTTCACCATATGAGGCTTCGATCGTCCTTAAAGAAACGATCATACCTTCAAGTAATAACTGAACCTTCTCTTGACATTCCGTATCTATATTCAGAGGAACGTCACAGCGGAGAAAGCCGCCCCGGTCGCCTTGTTTTATATCAAGTTCAAGACCAGTTAACGATTGTATGGCGTTCAATGAACCAAAAGAAACAGCAGACACACCGGCACAAATAAGATCGTATCCGTGCGGACCGGCATCCGCATGACCTTTAATTGTTAAAGTATGAATGTATCCCTCTTGGTCCCGCCGAACATCTACTTTAATCATAGAAAAAACCTATGCATTGATTTTTTCGATTGTCACTTTAGTGAATGGTTGACGATGACCTTGCTTACGACGGTAATTTTTTCTGCGCTTAAATTTAAACACAACAACTTTTTTACCGCGGCCGTGTTCTTCAACCTTTGCAGTAACTGTAGCACCTTCAACAGTTGGCTGTCCAACTTTTACGCTGTCGCCGCCAACGAAAAGAACTTTATCGAATGTTACTGTTTCACCCGGCTCAGCTTGCAATTTTTCGATATACAATGCTTGGCCTTCTTCTACTTTAAGCTGTTTTCCACCAGTTTCAATAATTGCGTACATAATCGCACCTCCCTAATTTCTCAGACTCGCCATCACAGGCAGCACATTAAGAGATGTTAAGAAGAAGTTATCCTCTATCGAACATCTGCTGTAAAGTACTTTACGACCTATTTTGAGCGGTTGGAGCGGGTGCCCCAAAAAAACTAACGTTAAAATCATACCATAGTGAAAAACGTTCTGTCAATTGCTCTTAAACAAATTATCCATAACAGCTTCTTGTAATCCATACCAGCTTTTCTTTCTTGAAATTTCCATGAGACCAAGCTTTGTATACCCTAACACTTGAGTTGTATCTTTCTCATATTTAAATTGAGATTTCAATTTGTCTAATAAAGCTGCTTGATGGTGTTCATTCTTCATGTTTATAAAATCAATGATGATGATCCCGCCAATTTGTCTAAGCCTTATTTGACGAACGATTTCATCAGCCGCTTCCATATTAACCCTAAAGGCCGTATCTTCCCAATTGTCACCGGTAAAGCGGCCAGCATTTACGTCAACAGCCGTCATGGATTCGGTGTAGTCTATAACGATAAAAGCACCTGAATTCAAATAAATTTTTCTTTTTAATGCTTTTTTAAAAGCTCCTTCGATATGATACAGCTCGAACAGATTAGCAGATGAATTGAAGGTGATAGGAATTTTATGGTTAGTTTTCTCGTTGATTTCATTTAATATTGATTCATTTAATTTTTTATTAATAATCACTTCATCAATGCCAAGTCTAATGTTTTCATTTAACACTCGGTTGACAAAATGATGATATGTAAATAAAGGTACACCTCGCCGGGCTGATTGGCCAGCCTTCTCCAATAAATCCTTCCATAAATCTTTAAGCTCAAAAAAAGCCTTCTGCAATTCCGGCAATGAATAGTTTTTAGCCTCAGTTCTTATAATAGCGCCTTCTTGATTAGAACACCATTCAGATACTTGATATCGTAATTTTTCTTTTAAATCTTCAGGTATTTTTTTGGACACAGCAACATAACCGCTATATGGCAAATAAACCATTTGGGCATTTGAAAGTTGAATATACTGTGTTAATTTAGCGCCTTTTCGTTCAGTTTGTTCTTTGACTACCTGCACAATAACTTTATCTCCGTGATGTACCAGCTCACTCAGCGGCACTTGAGATGAATTTTCATCGTTAAATCCGAGAATGTCGTGTTTATGCAGAAAGCCATGTTTGTCTCCGCCAAAGTCAACAAACACGCCTTGAAGGCCGTTATTAACTTTCGTCACGCTTCCTATATATATATTGCCTATTACAGGAAATTGATCTCCCCTTGAAATATAGAAGGCCAATATTTCCTTATCACTAACTAAAGCAGCACGCTCCGGGTGCTGCTTGGAATCTATAATTAATTTAGCCATGGGAACGAACCTCCGATATGGATGTTCTTATTGTATTAAATCGGAAGAACATACGTCAAACGGCGATCAGCAAAGCTTGAACAATTCACCTATTCTGTGCCGTGCATAATGACCGCTAAAATATAGATTCAACAAATCTCCTTCATTAATGACCCGCTGTTTATTATGATTGCGAATAATAATTTGATGATCCATTCCCCTGTAAAACAAATCCAAAATATTTATAATTGGCATATTTGGAGGTACGATGAGCGGCTTATAGTACTTGGATTTATCTTGATATTCCCGCCAACGGGACAATAAAAACCTCATAAAAACATATTGCCTCTGTCTCCACTCTTTATAAATTGACAAGCCTAAAAAACTGGCAACAACAAAGTAACTCAGTAAAAAAGGATAAAAGATTAAAAGAAAAACGGTGAGTAAAACTAATATAATAAGCGAAATGATCAAGGAATAGTGATAAGCTTTTTTAAAAGGCAAGCGCCTCATTAAAAGGATATAAAGAAGTTTCCCGCCGTCCAATGGCCAAACAGGCAATAAATTAAACAGCAAAATCATCGTATTGTATGTTAAAAATAAATGATGATGGGAATAGCTCCAAAACTCTGTTGGTGCTAAAAGATAAGAAACAGCAGGCAGCCATAAATGCTGCAACGGTCCGGCAATAGTTACAAATAATTCTTCTTTAAGAGGCCGGTTAGCGTGATCTTCAACCTTGGCAACACCTCCAAAAGGAAGCAGTTCTATGGCTGTGACCCGCCATCCTACTATCATAGCAGCTGCAGCATGGCCGCATTCATGAATAAAAACAATAAAAAACACAATGACAATATCCCAAAAGTGACCTGTAATTAATCCGGCAGCAAGTACAAACCAGAAAACTGGATGAATTTTAAATTTTGGTAAATAAAAATTATTCAAATTTAATCACCTGAATGGGATCAACGAATTGGTTACCTTCTTTTAATGCAAAATAAAAAGTTCCTTTCTGATTATGATCACCATTGGAAACCTTGCCAACCTTTTGACCTTTTTTTACAAAGTCATAAGTTTTAACATCAACATTGTCCAATTTTCCATACCAGGATTCACTGCCGTCTTTGTGCTGTATAATAACCGTTTCACCTGTTTTAGCCTTTTTACCGACATACACGACAAAGCCGTCTTTAACAGCTTTAACTTGTGAATTAGCAGACGTCTTAACTAATACACCCTTATTGGCAGCTGAAAATTTCCTGGTCACTTGCCCGCTGACCGGCTCAGCATAAGCCATTTTATTAGACTTATTTTCCTTATTATTTTTATCCGGAGACTGATCTAGGAAAGGTAATAAAGCTAGCGGTTTTCCGAATGTATCTTCATACCACCCTGATACTTTAGCGAATTTAAATTCATCATTCATAGCCTTTGACACACCGCTTTTAACAACGTTCAAGCGGCTGTCAGCTTGTTTATAAACAATGCCTGTCGCTAATACTAAACAACCGGATATCAGGCATTTGACAATGAAAGTTTGCACTTGAAATAAGGGATGCCAATTGTTTTGGTCATTGGTTGGCTTCTTGTATTCCTTATATTCGGAAAAGTCGTCCGCGGAATGTTGATGCGAGTGAAAAGTTGATTGTTTACTTGAAAAACTAAATGAATTTTTTCTATTCTTATGCCTCTTTCTAATCTCATCAATCTTTTTCATCGCTAACCCTTCCTTTACCCGTCTTTGTACAACTTATGTTATCTGAGGACAAGTTATGACTGAAGGGTAAAAGATACATTAAGCAATTATTATTATTAAAAAAACCCGGTTGGGAATATTCCCAACCGGGTTTAATCAACGCATACCCAGCAATTGCTTAACTCTTTGAAAAAATCCAGGTTTTTCATCAAGCGACATTAACGGTACTGATTCTCCAAGGATACGCCGGCCGATATTCCGATAAGCAATCGATGCTTTGGAAGAAGGATTAAGGGCAATCGGTTCACCTTTGTTTGTAGCGGAAATCACCGCATCATCATCCATAACAATACCTAACAAATCAATAGCGAGTACATTCATAATTTCATCAATTTCCAGCATATCGCCATTTTTCATCATATGATTACGAATTCGGTTAATAATTAAACGGGGTGAAGATAGATTTTCATCCTGCTCAAGCAAACCGATAATTCGATCAGCATCCCTGACAGAAGAAATTTCAGGTGTTGTAACGACAATTGCTTTATCTGCCCCAGCAACAGCGTTCTTATATCCTTGTTCAATCCCCGCTGGACAATCAATAATTATGTAATCATATTCCCGCTTTAAATCATCAATGATTTTCTTCATTTGTTCAGGGGTAATAGCGGTTTTATCCCTGGTTTGTGCAGCCGGAAGCAGACTTAAACAGTCAAACCTTTTGTCCTTAATAAGCGCCTGATTAAGCTTACAACGTCCGTCAGCAACATCAACAAGATCATAGATAATCCGATTTTCTAATCCCATGACAACATCAAGGTTTCGAAGCCCAATGTCAGTATCGACTAGACATACCTTTTTACCTTGAAGTGCTAGAACTGTACCAATATTGGCAGATGTTGTCGTTTTGCCGACGCCGCCTTTTCCGGAAGTTATAACAATGGCTTCCCCCATTTGTCAACACCTCTCTCATCATGTCAACCTTGCTAATTGCTTGTTTCTTTTAAACAATGACTGGATGCGGTCTATGGCGATTTGTTTGGCTGATGGATCGACAAAAGCACATTCCATTGTATTTTGACCATCTTTATTGTCATCTGTATTGTCCGGTGAACGACTAATGACTTCACCAATTCGTAATTGGGTTGGTTTCATCAAGGATGCAGCGATCACAGCTTCGTGATTGCCATTCTTTCCAGCATGAGCGATGCCCCGCAACGATCCCATAACATAGATGCTTCCTGTAGCTATCACACGTGCGCCGGGGTTAACATCACCTATAAGCAGCAAATCCCCTTCTATCTCAAGAACTTGACCTGAACGGACAATTTGAGTTTTTGAAGTTAGCTGGGACTGTTTTAACTGATTCTCACATTCTTTCTTTGAAAGAACGTGAGAATTGATTTCATCAACATACAATTTCTTTTTGGAGCGGACAATATCCGTTATTTCCTCTTTCTGTTCCGCAGATAAATAACGATATCCCGCTTCAATTCTTACCGGAATAAGAGGACCCTCATGATCTCTTGTATCAACTAACAGTTTCTCTTTAAGTTCTAAGATTAGATTATCATAAGAACATTTATCATTTAAGGAAAGAACGAGGCCATCTTTCCTGCCTTTGATTGTTACTAAAGGCTGCACGTTAGACATAGGATCGTTCACCTCAACATAGATATATTCAACATCCTATGATTGGAATCCTTTTTTTGCGGCCTATTCTTCTACCGTTCCTTCTCTCATCCTGCCTAAAAAACGCCGCATTGGATAAAAAGCTATAATAGTAAATACGCCGTTTAAAGCGGCAGTAGGCGGCAGCCGAAACTCAAGAAAATGAACAAATGGGACATTAGTTAAACCAACAATAGAATAGATACCGTAAACTTCCAATTCTAAAAAACAGACACCGATCATACTTATAAACAGCACAACAATAAGATTCATGTGAAAAACTTTAGTTAAATAGCTCATGAGATAGGCTGTAAAAGCGATACAAAACGCGTATACACCCCATACATTGGTGTAAATAATATCAATGAGAAACCCAAAGACAACTCCGTATTTTACAGCTGTACCGCGATTTAGAAAAAAAGCAATCAGCATAACGGCAACTAATATAAAGTGCGGAATGACTGCCATATTGAAACCAAACCATTCAGGAGAAAAAACAGTCATTACCGTCCCTTGAATAAGGAATAAAACAAAGAGGATAAGAAATAATTTTACATGATTCAAGGCTTATCCCCCCTTGACAGTTGTCGCATGACGCTCGACAACAATGACATTTGTTAAGTCATTTAAATGAGCAGCCGGGGTAACTTCAACATTCTTCGTTAAACCGTACTGATCTGTTTTAATATCCTTGACCTTTCCGATAATAAGGCCTCTAGGAAAAACACCGCCAAGTCCTGAAGTAACAACCGTTTGACCTTTTTTAATATTGGACTTTACCGGTACTTTATTAAATGATAGAACATTTTTCTTAGGATCATAGCCTTCAATCATACCGTAAATACTTTTGCTTTGTATCATACTTGCAATCTGATTGGCATTATTCGAAGCCGTAATTAACGTGACATCACTGGTAAACTGACTGACCTTAGTGACTTTTCCAACAAAGCCGTCTGGCGTTATGACAGCCATACCTGACTTAATACCGTCTTGAGCACCCTTATTAATAGTAATCATTTGATTCCATTCATCATAGGAACGGGCAATAACCGTCGCAGGGTGTTTCGTATAATCATGAAGACTTGGGTCGTTCAATAGATTCAATTCTTTCCTCAGATCATAGTTTTCCTTTTTGACTTCCTGGTTTTCTTGAACAACGGATGCATAGTTATCAAGATTAGCCTTAAGAGCACGGTTTTCTTTATAGGTATTTTCTATATCATCAATAGTCTCGAAGAAACCCGCCACATATTGAGCGGGTCTATTGAAAATTTGTTGAAACCATCCAACCGTATCATGAACGAATTCTTCAGCCCAAGTCGTTTTTGTTTGCTGTTTTATTGAAAAACCGATTAATGCAACGAGTACAATGAGGCTTGCTAAGAGTACGATAAGTTTTTTATTTGAGAAAAAAGGGGACATTTAAGACACCCACTTACTTTACTTTGATCTGGATCGTGAAGTAATACCTGCTTTAGACTTGAATAAATGTAAATTTTCAAGCGCACGTCCTGTTCCAATAGCAACGCAGTCCATTGAATTTTCAGCTACTATAACAGGCATTTTAGTCTCTTCACTGATCACATGATCTAAATGACGTAATAAAGCGCCGCCTCCGGTCAAAACAATCCCGCGGTCCATGATATCGGCAGCGAGTTCAGGAGGGGTTTTTTCCAATGTCACTTTAACAGCCTCAATAATTGCCGTAACTGTATCACTTAACGCATCAGCTATCTCTTCCGCTGTTACTTCAATAGTCTTCGGCAGACCTGTTAACAGATCCCTTCCGCGTATTTCCATACTGTCAATATCCTCAGGCTTGCCGGCTGATCCAATTTGCAGCTTTAATGCTTCAGCAGTTCTTTCACCTATCATTAAGTTATAGGTCTTCTTTATATACTGGATCACAGCATCATCCATCTCATCGCCGGCTACACGAATTGACTGGCTGGTAACGATGCCTCCAAGTGATATAATAGCTACTTCTGTTGTACCGCCGCCAATGTCCACAACCATGCTGCCGGTCGGTTCCCATACCGGTAAATCAGCGCCAATCGCCGCCGCAAACGGCTCTTCAATCGTATAAGCTTCCTTTGCGCCTGCTTGTTTTGTCGCATCTTCAACCGCACGCTTCTCAACGGCAGTAATGCCCGATGGTACACAAACCATAACATTAGGCTTGCGCGAAAAAACAGACCGCGTTTTTTGAGCTTGATTAATAAAATATTTCATCATAGTAGCGGTCGTTTCAAAGTCGGCGATGACCCCATCTTTCATTGGGCGTACAGCCACAATATTTCCCGGAGTTCTGCCAATCATATTTTTAGCTGAATTACCTACAGCTTCAATTGTGTCTGTATCAGTACGTAATGCAACTACCGAGGGTTCCCTCACTATAACACCTTTACCTTTAACGTAAACGAGCGTATTCGCCGTTCCCAGGTCGATTCCCATATCTCTAGAAAATCCGCCAAACATCTATGTAATCTCCCTTCATGATGCAAAACTCATAAATTAAATTATAACTTAAATATCATGAAAAAAATAGTACTAAACTATACCTTTTTCTTTCAAACTTATAAAAATTTGATCACCAATAATAATGTGATCCAAGACATCAATACCAAGCAGCATCCCGCACTCAACCAACCGCTTCGTAACCTCAATATCTTCCCGGCTCGGTGTCGGATCGCCGCTTGGATGATTATGAAAACATATAATCGAGGCTGCCGATCGCCGCAGGGCTTCTTTAAACACCTCACGCGGATGGACGATTGAAGCATTCAGACTCCCGATGAAAATCGTTTTTTGATAGAGTACTTGATTTTTGGTATTTAAATAAAGACAGACAAAATGTTCTTGCGCCAAAAACCGCATATCCTCCATCACGTACTTCGCTCCATCTTCAGGAGAGCGGATCACGTAACGTTCTTCGTTTCGCAATTGGCTGACACGTCTTCCTAACTCTATCGCGGCAATCAATTGAACGGCTTTTGTTTTACCTATACCTTTCACACTTTCAAGTTCCTCAACACTTGCCTCCTTCAGGAGAGTAAGTCCTTCAAATTTGTGAAGCAAGCGATGAGACAATTGAAGAACTGATTCTTCTCTCGTACCGGTTCTCAAAATAATTGCGAGTAACTCCTGATTGGACAGAACATGAGCGCCTTCCTTGATTAATCTTTCTCTGGGCCGCTCTTCTTTCGGTACATCACGGATCATCAAAACTTCTTCCAACATAATTCCTCCTAAATAATTGTTCCGTGACTGACTAAGATGCTTTTTCAAGCATACTTCCCCGCATGACAAACCATTTCCTTATAATAAAGATGTTCAATAAGTTTTGAACACGCACTTACAGTCATTTGAACGCGAGCACTTCATCGTTACCGACATTGAGTATAGATGATTCGACCGGGTGAGTTAAGATTTGAAAAGAGCGTTCATGAAAAAGGAAGGATGAAATCAGCATTAACATGATAGTTGAAGAGGTTAAAAGAGGATGTATGATTGATAACATAAATGTATCATAACGTTACTCCTCTGTCATTAAAAAATCTTTTCATGTTCCTATCCAATCCCAATAAAGAGGGTTCGTCAGGACTTTATTTTTTATGACAAGGCAAAACAAAAAAACTCACCGCGGCGAGTTTTATGATAACAGCTCTTTATAGAGCAGCATAGCATTAAGCAAATGCTGCTGCAGGTAACTTCCTGTCTTTTTATCAAGTTTATCCTTATGCTTATCTAAGTATTGGACACTTTTAGAAATTTGGTTGGAAAACGAGTGAAGTTTATCCTGATCTTTCTTCGTAAACACGCCTTCAGCTTCATTTTCCGCCTTTTTTAACTCACTTTCCATTGCCTTTATTTTATTCATATCTTTATTATTGATTGAACCGCCTTCATTGAGAATCATTTGTCCGCTTACGGGAATCATTGATACTAATAAATCATTGCCTAATTTCATAAAGTTATAGGCATTTCGTTTAACTGTCTTCTGCTTGCTTTTTGCGGTCCAATCTTTTGTATAAACACTAATGCTTTGATCCTTGAAATAATTTTTCATACGGTTAACATCCGATTGATTTGTTTGAGCGCCAATAAATACATAATTATTGCCGTCCTTTTCAACTACTCCCGGCACACCTTGCTCGTGAAAGCCATTAACCAGTGCATCTGCTTGGCTTTTATTTGAAAATACACCTGCTTGGATAACATATAAATGAAGGCTGAGATCTTTAGCGGGGAGTGCAGAAGCATTTTGCTTCAGTGATTGGCCCGGTTGACTGGCAGTTTCCGTGTTTGAAACAGTTGAGACTGCATGATTTTTTCCATGTCCCGAAAAAGCTAAAAGGAGAGTGAATCCCAAGCCCATACCTACGATTATTGCCGCAAGCAGAGGTATCCAAATATGTTTTATTAACAGGAAGATTGGTATATGGTCATTTTCACTTTTAGTCTTACTTTTCTTTTTCTTTAATTTTGATACCAAGCTTTCATGGGTGACAGCAGATTGCTCTTCTATTTTATCAGATTTAAGCGTTTCCTTTTCTTCATTGGGAAATACTTGACGCCAATTAAGACTTTTATCAGAATCAGCGGCCGCAGTTTCCGCCTTAGTTATTTCTTCGAGGGAATGTTCCTTGCCGTTAAATTTAACAATAATGTCTGGATCAGTCTTTTTTTTGACCAATAGCAACCACTCCTTCCCAGAATATTACGTGTATATCGAAGAATAGCATACATCGTCAAAAAAAAGACAAGACTTTTGTCGTCCTGTCCTAATTTCTTTTCGTCATTTTTTTACACTACGAAACCAAAGATACGTACCAGCGCATCATTTGCTCCCCAAAGAAGAATGCCATAAGCGTCCCAAGTGAAATAAACGGACCAAACGGTATAGGCTGTCCCTTCTTCAACCATCCTGTCAATTGTCCTCCCCCGCCGATGACCGCACCAAAAAATGCTGATAAAAACAATGCTAATAACACAGTCTCCAGACCTAATAAATATCCCAGCACGGTAAAAAGCTTAATATCTCCTCCGCCGATGCTCCCCCTGTTAATATAATTAATAGAAAAAAGAATAAAAAAACCGGCGATACTTCCAGCGGCAGATTGCCACCATGGAGAGATTGGGAAAATAATTCTATAGAAGATAAAAAGAATAAAAAATACGATAAGAACCTTATCAGGTATGATCATATCTGTTATGTCCGAAACAAAAATGATAAGCAGAAGGGAGATTAAGAGCCATCCCATAATAATTGAGGAAAGTGAAGGTTCAATAATGAAGGTAAAAACAAACAATAAAGCACAGGAGATTTCAACGATTGGATATATTAAAGAAATGCGGATACCGCAGCCGCGGCATTTTCCGAGTAAAAAAAGGTAAGAAATAAATGGAATCATTTCATGAATGGGGATTTTCCGGCGGCAATTTGGACAATGTGACGACGGGAATGCAATGGATTGGCCCCGGCTTACCCGGATACCAACAACATTATAAAAGGAACCAAGAATTAACCCGACAATAAAAATATAAAAGTAAATAACTATAAACCTCACATCCTTTTAAGATTTAAACATATTTTACTAAAATTTCATCAACTTTGGAATAGTTTTTTAATTTAAAAACAAGTTAGGATAAAAGGCGATCCTAACTTGTCGATTGGTGAATTTAAATGCAGGAATGAGTGTGTGCCTGCGCCGTTGAACTATTCAAGAAGTAAAGGCCATTTCTCATCGCAGCTTATTCAGGATTATTTCCAGCTTCCTATCTATCGTAAAGCCTCATTGATGTTTATTCAGGTTGAAGCTTTGTCGAACTTCGGTAATAAAATAAAGAGATCCTGTTACAAGAATGACATCATTTTCATCTGCATCACGCTTCATGCCGGCTAATGCATGTTGCCAGTCATCGGCCTGTATTTTATGCGGATGATTTGAATAACCGTATAATTCATCCGCTTTAGCTGCCCTTGGGAAGTCGAATGATGTGAAAGTAAGCTCGTCTGCTATCTTTTCAACCTCCTCCAACATCGCTTCATTTTTTTTATCTGTTAATGAGGCAAAAAGGACTTTAATCGTCCGGTCTTTATAATAACGTTCAACCGTTTCCGCTAAAGCATGCATACCTTCAGGATTATGCGCGCCATCCAATATAACTAGCGGATCTGCCGTTAAAATTTCAAAACGCCCCGGCCAATGCGTTTCTTTAATACCCTGAATCACATGTTCTTCTTCTACATGCAAAGCAAAATATGTTTTTAAATAATCAACTGCCATTAATGCCGTTGCTGCATTGATGAGCTGATGAAACCCTTTCATTTTTGTTGTTAAGTTCGAATAATGGCTGAACACGGATGAGAAATCAAAGCATTCTTCATCATCACCGCCGTGATCTGTAATATGAAATGACTGTCCAAAAACGTATAGTTTGGCATGCTTCTCTTCCGATGTTTCTTGAATAACTTTAAGAGCATCCGGATGATCACTTGCAGTAATAACTGCTGTACCAGATTTTATAATTCCGGCTTTTTCGCGGGCAATTTCCTGAATGGAATTGCCAAGGTACTGCATATGATCCATGCCGACATTTGTAATAATTGAAACTAACGGCGCAATAACGTTTGTTGAATCTAATCTTCCGCCAAGACCAACTTCGAAAATAACCAGGTCACAAAAGTTAATTTTCGCAAAATAAACGATGCCAATTAAGGTCACAACCTCAAATTCTGTCGGTGTCCCAAGATCAGTGCCTTCCAATTCTTTGACGTAAGGATAAATAATATTTGCCGCTTTAATTAAATCCTCATCACTGATTCCTTCACCATTGACAGAAATCCGTTCATTAAAGCTTGTAATATACGGTGATGTAAATGTCCCGACATCAAATCCCGCTTTTTGATAAATGTTTCTTAGGAAACTGACTGTTGAGCCTTTGCCATTCGTCCCGCCAACATGAATCGTACGAAGCGATCTTTCGGGATGGTTAAGCCTCTCTAAGACCCGCTCCATTCTCATCGTACCCGGTTTAATACCATGAGGAAGAAGTTGATGTATCCAGTTCATCGTTTCTTCTATTGTTTTAAACATCATAATAACCTCCATTGGAAAGGATGACGAACATTGTCCGTCACCCTTATTTGCAACTTGACACTAAGGATTTCTTCAGCCTTGAAGCTCCTTGATTCTTTCTTCAACTTTTTGGCGTTTTTCCAGGTAATCTTTTTCTTTTGCTTTTTCTTCGTCAACCACTTTCTTTGGCGCTTTATTAACAAAACCTTGGTTGCTTAGTTTCTTTTGAACTCTTTCAACTTCAAAGTTAAGCTTTTCAAGTTCTTTTTTCAAACGATTAATTTCTTCATCAATATTAATTAAGCCTTCAAGCGGCAAATAAATTTCTGCGCCCGTCACAATAGATGATACTGATTTTTCAGGAGCTTCGAGTTCTGTTTGAATATCTAATGTTTCAGGGTTACAAAATCTTTCCAGGTATGCCTTATTATTAATAAGACTTTCTTTTTCTATATCTGACGCTGCCTTAATTTGAATATGAATGGGTTTGCTTGGCGCCACATTCATTTCGGCACGAATATTGCGGATTGAACGAATGATATTTTGCAGCAATGTCATCTCTTGTACAGCCGATTCCGAATGCCACTTTTCATTTACCGTTGGCCAATCAGACAGAAGAATTGTTTCTCCTTTATGAGGTAAGTGCTGCCAAATTTCTTCAGTTACAAACGGCATAATCGGATGTAAAAGCTTTAAAATTTTATCCAGAACATAAGTAAGAACCGACTTGGTTGTTTGTTTCGCTTCCTCATCATCACCATATAGCGGCAATTTAGCCATTTCAATATACCAATCACAGAAATCATCCCAAATAAATGAATAGAGGTAACGGCCGGCTTCTCCGAAGTCATAGGCTTCAAAGAGATTTGTAACCTTTTCAATCGTTTGATTCAGCCTTGTCAAAATCCATTGATCACTGACAGTTTTCTTACCTGATAAATCGATATCCTCAGCAGTAAAATCTCCAAGGTTCATGATGGTAAAGCGTGATGCATTCCATATCTTATTGGCAAAGTTCCAATTCGCTTCAACCTTTTCCCATTGGAACCTTAAATCTTGTCCAGGCGTTGTCCCGGTTGCCAGTGTATAACGAAGGGCATCGGCGCCGTATTTATCAATAACATCCATTGGATCAATACCATTGCCAAGCGATTTACTCATTTTCCTGCCTTCGGCATCACGGACCAACCCATGTAATAAAACATCATCAAAAGGCTTTCCGCCTGTAAACTCAATCGATTGGAAAATCATCCGGGCAACCCAGAAGAAGATAATATCGTATCCGGTGACAAGCGTGTTTGTCGGGAAATAACGTTTGAAATCAGGATCTTCTTCATCTGGCCAACCCATGGTAGAAAACGGCCATAGCGCTGAACTGAACCATGTATCAAGAACATCCTCATCCTGCTTCCAATCTTCAGGATTTTCAGGTTCATTGATACCAACATATACCTCGCCGGTTTCTTTATGATACCAGGCTGGAATCCTGTGACCCCACCAAAGCTGTCTTGAAATACACCAGTCACGGATATTTTCCATCCAATGCAAATAAGTATTTTCAAAGCGTTCCGGGACAAAGCGAATTTTATCATTCTGTTTCTGAAGGGCGACCGATGCGTCAGCGAGCGGTTTCATTTTGACAAACCATTGTGTTGACAAATATGGTTCAACAACAGCGCCGCTTCGTTCTGAATGACCAACCGAATGATGATGATCTTCAATCCGATCTAAGACACCGTCAGCTTCTAAGTCCTTAATAATTTGTTTCCGGCATTCAAAGCGATCTAGACCTTGGTACTTTCCGGCTTGTTCATTCATCGTTCCTGATTCATCCATGACAAGGATGCGCTCAAGATGATGACGGTTGCCAATTTCAAAGTCATTAGGATCATGAGCCGGAGTAATTTTAACCGCGCCGGAACCAAAGCTCATATCTACATATTCATCGGCTACAATCGGAATTTCCCTGCCCACGATAGGAAGGATAGCTGTTTTTCCTATCATATCCTGATAGCGTTCATCATCCGGGTGAACGGCAATTCCTGAATCGCCGAGCATCGTTTCAGGTCTTGTTGTCGCAATTTCAATTGTCCCTGAACCATCACTAAGCGGGTATTTTAAATGGTAGAGATGTCCTTCTACCTCCTTATAAATAACCTCAATATCGGATAAAGCTGTTTTCGTTGCCGGGTCCCAGTTTATAATGTATTCACCGCGGTATATCAGCCCTTTTTCATAAAGATTAACAAAGACTTTTTTTACGGCATTTGACAAACCTTCATCAAGAGTGAAACGTTCGCGGGAATAATCCAGGGAAAGGCCAAGCTTTGCCCATTGTTTTCGAATAAATTCTGCATATTCTTTTTTCCATTCCCATGCAACTTCTAAAAATTTCTCGCGGCCAAGCTCATATCTTGAAGTCCCTTGCTCCTTTAATTTACCTTCAACTTTTGCCTGAGTCGCAATCCCGGCATGATCCATTCCCGGAAGGTAAAGCGCATCATAACCTTGCATGCGTTTGAATCTAATTAATAAATCTTGCATCGTCGTATCCCAAGCATGCCCCAGGTGCAGCTTTCCGGTTACATTTGGAGGCGGGATAACGATGGAATATGGCGGTTTTGAAGTATCCATTCCTGCTTTAAAATAATTATTTTTTTTCCAAGTATCATACCATTTTTCTTCAGTTTGGCTTGGATCATATTTTGTGGCCATTTCACGTTTGGTGTGCTCCATTTTTTTCCTCCTTCATCTTTTGAACAAAATAAAAAGAGCCTTCTTCTCACAAAGGACGAAGAAAGCTCCGCGGTACCACCTTAATTTATACGGAATAATCCATACACGCTTAACTGGATAACGGTGTAAAACCGGCTTTTTCTACTTAGCGGATGTTCAATTTGAACACTATTTCAAGCTATTCAAAAAAGCAGCTCAAGGGCGACTTCCATATCTTCCGCTAAAGAAGCCTCTCAGCTAATGACTTCTCTCTCTTATAGCTTCCAATCATGTACTCTTCCCTGTCTCAGCATCTACTTATATTAACAATCTTATTTTAATTAAAAATATGCTCATTCGTCAACAGATGTTCTTATTTTAACCTATAAAATCATATTTATACGTCACAAGCATGGGCGTTTTTCATAGACTGTATAAAGAATACTTTAAAGGGGGATAAGCATATGTTTAATCGCTTTAATATGCCGCCTTGGCTAAGAAAAATCAGAGACGGTTTTGAAGTTATTCTTCTTCCGCTCATTTGCTTTCAATTATTACGAACCATTTTCTTTGCTACGGGAATTGATGTTATTATTCTCGTTTTGCTTATTTGTTGTTATATTTGTTTTCTTAAGGGGTGGATTTAGACTGTCCCGGTTCTTCGGTTTGATCTAAAACTTTATCCAAATGATATATCCCTTCAAACACGGAAAGGGTCTTTGACCATCTTTCAACAAAAGTGATATCACCAGTACGATCAGTCCTTTCAATGTAATCAACAAGAATTTGATGAAACTCATTTGTTTGATGAATCATGCCTCTTAACAATAACCTTTCTTGACTGCTTAAAGGGAATTGGGATAGATAGCGCTGTATCATTTGATGACATTGTTCTTCATCGAACCGGAGATCCTTGTTTGCCCTTTTTAATAAAAAAACTAAATCCGAAGCCGGTCGGTCCGGTTGTACGTGTTCGAGACTTATTAAATAATTTTGTTCATTTTCTATCAGGAGATGCTCCGGCAAAAGTTGGCGGTGACATAAAACAATGCGATCTTCTTCGGACTCGGCATTAGCTTGAGACCATTGGTCAAGAACATTTTTCATTTGCTCGTGTTCTCTCATTAATTGTACAAAGGTTGTCAAATAATATTGTTCAAATGGTGAAGGGTAAATCCTGTGTTCAGCAAAGTCGGCAAAACGTTCATAAAATTCTTTTCTTCTTTGCCATCTGTCCATGATTTGTTGATAAAATGTCTCAGTCTCTTCTTTATTTTTCCTGACTGTCTGTACGGTCCCGCTATGCAAGGCAGCCGCGGCATCTATTAACCGCTCATATTTAACATGCAAATCAGTTGTTGTCTCATTTATCCAAGGCATCAAATAATAGCATTGACTTTCACTATTGATAAAATGGTCTCCATATTTATTTGGCAGAATAGGCAAAGCACTCAACGAACGGCTGGTTAAAGCGTTGCGGGCAGCAAGAAAGGACTGCTGTTTTGACGCGGACATAGGTGTCCCTTTTAAAGCAAAAATCCCCCGAAAAGTTTCTATTTTAATAATAGAATTCCTTTGCTCAATATGAGCCGGCGTAAAATCATAATGAAATAACACACGGGAAAGCTCATTTTCTTCGGCAGCCGTTGTCATAAAACATACCCCTGTTCCTTAAGAAATTGATAAAAAAAAGTTGTTGTCCGGCTCGTTGCATCCCATTCTGTTTTAAACTGTTCAAATAATATTTGTTGACGTTCAAATCGTAAGTTATCAACCATTCTTTGCCATTCATCCGGAAAATATAAATCTGCTAATAGTTGATGTGCATGACGGTTTAAGGGAGAAATCTTGTCAACAGTTTCTACTAAATTGTAAAAACTCTTTTCATTGGTTGCCATTAACCATTTCTTTAGAAAATCAGAAAAGGTTCTGTATCCTATAACAGGTGTTGACTGACCAATCTCCCAAAATAGTTTGCCGGACAGCCATTTTCCTCTTTCAACCGGTAAAAAAGCCGTCGTGTATGGTACATATTCTAACTCGTTTTGACGCAGCAAAGACTTCATTTTTCTAATCCGTTCCCCGACTGTCGGTACACAGCGCTTTATCATTTGATACTCTGCACTATTTATTTGCGGTTGCCATCTATGCATATATTCAAATGTTTGATATGTCTTTTCTATATTTTGACTTAATAATTGAGAATAACCTTTTGCTGGCACCATACTTCTGTTTAACACAGTACCGATAAATTGTCCCCATGATTTTTCATTGCCTTCCAAGTCAGCGCGTTCTTCTAATACATCATGACATGTTAAAAACCCGCCTGATTCAAATGGAATAAAAAGCTGACCGGATCCGGTCACCAGCATCCGGTCAACATAAAAGGCGTCACAATATAACCTGTGCCGCCAATTAATATGCCATTGCAGAGTATTAAAATCCCGCCAAAAATAAACTTTTTTCTTTTCGGTGCCGGTCTCAATGATTGGCTCATGTTCACGAGACCATGCTGCGTTTTCAAAATAATAATGTGTTTTAATTAAAGAGAGGATATCCATAATAACATATGGTCCCTTCTGTATTTTTTATCTTTTATTCAAAATACGAGGACTCAATTTTTGAACAGTTTTATTAACGTTTTTTTGGAATCGGAATATATAACACTTGCCCTTCATCAACAAAATCAGACTCTAAATTGTTTTTTCTTAAAATGCTCGTCACTGGTACTTGGTAGCGCTCCGAGATAGATTCAATTGAATCACCGCTTTGTACAATGCACATTTTAACTTTGGAAAATTGTTCATTTTCGTTAGTCAGCATACTTGTCAGGTATAAAGCATTTTCTTCACGTTTGCTCATTTTTTTCTTAGGTTCGTTTTCTGACTCATACCCTTTTTCTTCATTTTCTGCTTCCTTATTCACATTTTCCTGATTTTCAATTTCCTTTTTCTCTTTTTTGTTTTCCTTGTATTTTTGCTTATTTTCCTTTTTAACCGCTTTTTCTTCAGACTTCTCTAATTTTTTATTTTGCTTTTCAACTTCTTTGTTTTCTTTTTTGTTTTCCTCTTTCGTCTCTTTTTTGTTTTCTTTTTTGTTTACATTCTTGTTTTCTTTAGGAACGACCTTAATCTTTTTTTCAAATCTGCCTTTATCGCTTTCGGCATGATTCTGATTTTCTTGATAATTTGATTCATCCTCAGTTTCTTCTATCGAATCATGGTCTTCTCCGTTATAGCTGCTGCTTTCATTTTCCCGTTTTGAATAGGACAAATCCTCATTGTATTCTGTTGTTTCATCTTCTTCATTTGATATATCAAAATTTTCGTATTGAACTTTCTGAGCAGCTTCATCAATGTTATCTCTATCATTATTAACTTGATCTTGTTCGACGCCGTGTTGATTGTCATAAAGTTCCAGGCTTTCATCGTCGGACGTTTCATTATAATTTTGGCGAAGCGCTTCTTGATGCTCCCATTCTATGTCAGTATCCTTTTTCATTTGATTATAATTATATTGATATTGTGAGTCCGTATTTGTTTGAACCTCATCTTGTTCCGGTATTTTATCTATATTAGGGAAAATTGGCCGCAATGGAAGGATATCATCCTGAGATATCTGATTAATGGACTTCTCATCATGATCGCCAAAGTCTTGATTGGACAAAGAATAATGATTAAAAGGTGAAAATTGGTCCTTGTCCTCTCTAAAAGATGTTGATTGTTTCTTGTGATCTTCTTCCCTTTTCTTCATTTCTATTTGCGGGCTTTCTTGTTGATCCGGTTTATTGTCAACATCTCTTGAGGCCTCAAATTGAAAACTTTGTTGGAAAGGTATTTCATTACTGTCCGGATGAAAATCATCTGTTTGCTCTGATTCCAGTGATTTATCGGCAAGATACGGATGATTAACGGCATTTTCACTGTCATTATTATTATCATCTCCGTAAGCCGGAAAAGAATTTTCTTCGATCAGACCTGTTATAGAGATATCCGCTTCTAACTGAATACAATTTTTTTCAGGCATACTATAATCAAAGGTTTCAATCATAACAAATACATCTTCGAGATCATGAATTCGCTCGGATGGAATTGTTATATCAACAGGAAAACGATGTTCAATCAATGATGTTCCGGAATCACTCTCGGTAATCTCATCAATTGTTCGGAAGGTAGTCGGATCAGGCTGATTTGCCAACCCTTTATCTTCTGCCGGCTTATACTCGCCAGTGAGTCTTAATCCTCCTTTAATGGAAACATAGCTTCTGTTTTCTTCTATCGTGATGTCCGGTTCCAAGGCCATTGAGAGAATCTCTTCGGCAGCTTCTCCGTCCTTTAACCAAATCGTTTCGTTAATTGAGAATTGCAAGCTTTTTGAAGAAGATTGGGACACGTTTCTCACCCTTTCAAGGTTTTCATTATAAAGTTCGTGTTCAAAAAGGGAACGAGCATTACATCTCGAACTACTGCGAGTTGCGACGAGAAGTGGAGATACTCCAATGAGTAATCTTCGGCGAAAGATCACCTTACCCACAGTATCGACGGCAATGTTTCCCGGACTTTTTGAACATCCTCTTAAAGATGTATGCGGTAAGTCTATGAATATGTCTACTTTAATGTGTATTCAGAGAAACAGCTTTCATGCCCTAAGAGTGATATTTTAAAAAAGGTTCTACGTCAAATGTTGGGGTAGGAGTAATAGTTCCTACTCCTTAACCTAACTGATATCCCATTGATTTATATTGATGATGTAATAAAACACGTAATCGTAAACGATCATAACGCTTAAAACC
>NZ_JBHTCO010000010.1:0-116199 GCF_042665295.1 Scopulibacillus cellulosilyticus | reverse complement strand
TGGTTTTAAGCGTTATGATCGTTTACGATTACGTGTTTTATTACATCATCAATATAAATCAATGGGATATCAGTTAGGTTAAGGAGTAGGAACTATTACTCCTACCCCAACATTTGACGTAGAACCATAAAAATACTTGCCATGAATCCATGACAAGTATTTCAAACGATTTAACCCCCGAGAACTTCCTCGATTCTTTCAAATGCCCAATCAAGCTCCTCCTTCTTAATAATAAGCGGAGGCGCAAAGCGAATAACATTTTCATGTGTTTCTTTACATAGCAATCCTTTATCTTTAAGAGCCTCACAATAATCGCGGGCAGGCTTATCAAGAACAACACCGATAAATAAACCTTTACCGCGCACCTCTTTAATAGAAGGATTTTTAATCGATTTTAACTTTTTCATAAAATATTCGCCAAGTTCCAGGGAACGGTCAGCCAATTTTTCATCTTCAATAACATCCAGAGCTGCGATTGAAACGGCGCAGGCAAGCGGGTTGCCGCCGAATGTAGAACCATGGGAACCAGGTTCGAACACGCCTAAAATGTCTTTATTCGCTGCAACGCAAGAAATCGGCATAACACCCCCGCCAAGGGCCTTGCCAAGAATATAAACATCAGGTGTAACATCTTCCCAGTCAGAAGCAAACATTTTCCCGGTACGGGCAAGACCTGATTGGATTTCATCAGCAATAAATAATACGTTGTTTTCTTTGCAAACTTCAGCAGCTTGTTTTAAAAAGCCTTCAGGCGGTACAACGATTCCGGCTTCACCTTGAATCGGTTCAATCAGAAAAGCTGCTGTATTTGGTGTTATGGCTGCTTTTAAAGCTTCAAGATCTCCATAAGGAATTAATTTAATGCCGGGAAGCATGGGACCAAATCCGCGCTGATATTCGGGATCTGAAGATAATGAAACTGCTGTCATTGTCCGTCCGTGGAAATTACCTTCACAAGCGATAATTTCAGCCTGGTCCCGAGCGATGCCTTTTTTATTATATCCCCAGCGCCTGGCTGCTTTAAAAGCGGTTTCAACAGCTTCGGCACCAGTGTTCATTGGGAGCACCATATCTTTGTTTGTTACATTTGACACCTTTTCATACCATGGGCCGAGTTGATCATTATGAAAGGCTCTTGATGTTAATGTTACACGGTCAGCTTGTTTTTTAAGCGCTTGAATAATTTTTGGATGGCGATGTCCTTGGTTAACAGCAGAATAAGCGCTTAGCATATCCATGTAACGTTGGCCTTCAGGGTCTTCCACCCAAACGCCCTCAGCCTTAGAAACAACAATTGGAAGCGGATGATAGTTGTGTGCGCCGTACTTTTCTGTTTGTTCAATGATTTGTTTTGATTGACTCATACCAGCACCTCTTTTTTGAATAATAAGGTTACTTTTTTAAATTATAACATTAATCATTTTAGCCTGCTCCATAATTAATATTTGCATTTAGCATGATGATCATTATATTTACAGTAAAAAAGTACAGACCGATAAGTTATTCGACGGTCTGTTTTTTTATATGATGAATAGAAAGAAAACTTCAAATAACGTTCGGTTATCAGACTTGGGTTATCACACAGCGACAATCGCCATCATAAGTTAAAGAGAGGCATATGTAAGTAGTTTTCACAGAGAGAGGTGGAGCAAGTTGTGCGGGATAACAGGATGGATTGACTGGCGCAAAGATTTAAGATATGAGCAGCAAACCATTCATCAGATGGCGAAAAGCATTGAGCACCGCGGACCCGATGATCTTAACACATGGCTGTCTCCGCGCGCTGCCTTTGGTCACGCCAGATTGATTGTGGTTGACCCGAACGGCGGAGCGCAGCCGATGCAAAAGAGTATGAACGGCCATACTTACACAATGGTTTATAATGGCGAGCTTTATAATACTGAAGATATTCGCAGAGCCCTGCTCGAATTAGGTCATACGTTTAAAGGTCATTCGGATACTGAGGTACTGCTTTCATCATACATTGAATGGGGAGAAGATTGTCTAGACAGATTTAACGGCATTTTTGCGTTTGCAATTTGGGATGAAACGAAGCAAAAACTGTTTGCGGCCCGTGACCGCTTAGGCGTTAAGCCGTTTTTTTACAGGGAGCACAACGGCAGTCTGCTATTTGGCTCAGAACTAAAGGCAATTTTAACTCATCCAAATGTTGAAGTTGTTGTTGATCGTGAGGGCTTATCTGAAGTTTTTGGATTAGGTCCATCAAAAACGCCGGGCCATGGCGTTTATAAAGGAATTAACGATCTCAGACCGGCTCATGCATTGACCTTTACAAAAGACGGTGTGAAAATATGGCGCTACTGGAATGTTAAAAGTCATGAACATACTGATAATATAGATGAAACAGTGGCTCATATTAAGGAACTATTTGAAGATGCTGTTAAAAGGCAGCTATATGCAGATGTGCCTGTGGCAACCTTTCTTTCCGGAGGTGTAGACTCAAGCGCTATCACTTCTGTTGCTGCTAAAGCATTTAAAGAGAATAATCAATGGCCGCTGCATACTTATTCTATTGACTATCAGGATAATGATAAATATTTTAAAAGCGATAAATTTCTGCCAAATGCAGATGGTTCTTACATTCGAATGGCTTCTCAGTTTTTAGGAACATCACATCATAATTTAATTATTGATAATGAACAACTCGTTGACTATTTAAAAAAGGTGATCCATATTCGTGATATGCCGGGATATGCGGATGTCGATGCCTCATTGCTTTGGTTTTGCAAAGGTATTAAACGCGGGGCGACGGTTGCATTATCAGGAGAATGTGCTGATGAAATTTTTGGCGGCTATCCGTGGTTCCATAGTCCGGAAACATCGTCTAAAGAAGGATTTCCGTGGATGCGTTCTACAGAAGAACGTCAGACATTACTTAATGAAAAATGGCAAAACCGTTTGAACCTTAAGGAATACGCACTTGAACGTTTTAAGGAAACTGTTAACGAAACACCGAGGCTGGAAGGGGAAACCGGAGTTGACGCCAGCCGCAGAGAGCTTTTTTACCTCAATATGATATGGTTTATGACCGCTCTATTAGATCGTAAAGACAGAATGAGCATGGGAGCAAGTCTGGAGGTTCGTGTCCCGTTTGCCGATCATCGATTAGTGGAATACGTTTGGAACGTGCCTTGGGATATGAAAATGTTAAATGGCAGAGAAAAAGGCGTATTGCGAAAAGCTTTAGAGGGTATGCTGCCAAATGAAGTTCTCTACCGAAAGAAAAGCCCTTATCCGAAAACTTATCATCCAAAATATACTGAAGCAGTAACTCAATGGCTGAAAGATGTTATTAATCATCCATCAGCGCCGCTTTTAGAAATTGTTGATAAGAAAAATGTTCAAGATATAGCGGAATCAGGAGGAAGAGCTTTTAAGGTGCCATGGTTTGGTCAGTTAATGTCAGGACCGCAATTAATTGCTCATTTAGCTCAAATGAATTATTGGCTGGAAGAATATCATGTAAGAATTGAAGAAAGTTAGAAAGACGCCTCATAAGTAGGGCGTCTTTCGTCTTGTTTTATTTGATTTTTTATCAAGTGGAAGCAGGAATTTCCATAAATTTATAGAATTAAAATATTTGTTATATTTTTGTCCTTTTTATCAAAATAAGCGGAGGTATTCAATGAAAGAAAACAAGATTTGTCGATTAATGCCCGTGTTCCTTGTCTTAGTACTATGTTTCAGTTTATTTCAGCCCGCTGCAAGTTATGCACAAAATAAATTGAACGGGCAGTCTATAAAGGAAGCTGTTCAGCTGACAAACGGAAAAGAGTTAAAAAGCTCCTTTGATAAGCCTGAGCAAGTTCGCTGGTACAAAATAACACCTGCTAAAGATGAAATATCAAAAGATACACATATGCGAATTAAGCTGTCAAGCAATGCCGAACTCAATTTATCAATCTATCCCAGTTCGGAAAAAGCAAATAAAGACGACACCTTTGATATGTACCGGGGATTTACGGTTCCGGGTCAACCGGCACAAATTGTTGTCCCATATGCTTGGTCAGGCCCATATTACATAAAGGTAGAATACTCGGACAGTGAAGAAAAGGGAGATGGAGAAGCTACCCCGGGAAAAGCAGAATACAAAATAGGGTATCAAGGCGTCAAGCTTCCTCCTTCCAGTCAAGTCAATGAACCATGCCCGGTTGAGCTAAGCACTGATCAAAGGAAATCGGGGACAGATATTTTAAACAAGCTGCGTTTAATCAGGGATCATTTATTATCGAAGACAGACAATGGGAAAAACCTTACTTCTTTATATTACAAAACAGCTCCATTCTTAGTTGCTAAAATGATTGTTAACAAGGATACCAAAGAATCTGTCTATAAAAATTTACTTGAGCTAAAACCTTTGTTTGATGATTTAGCTGAAAACGGGTCCAACAGTTCTCATGAAATATCGAGGTCAGATCAAAAAGCAATCAATAACTTATATGACATCACGGTGAAAGCCGTTCCTAATGCCTTAAAAGATAAGATTACAGGGATTGCACAAGAAATAGATTTGGCCCATTTAGAAGGGAAGCCGCTTTCCGATGTATTGAAAAAGGCAGGGCTGTCTAACAGTGACTCAACTGCAAGTTCAGTGTCTAATAAATATATCGTAAAACTTAAAGAAGGCAAGTCTATTAAATCTGTAAACAATAAAATGAGCGCTTATGGCGACAAGGCAACAGCTCCGAAAAGTTTAAAACCAAATGGTCAATTATTTAACAATATGTATGTCATGAAAATCGGCAGTCATCAATTATCAAAATCCCCTCAAGAAAAAATCACTGTTAATCGTTTGAAAAAAATGCCGGAAGTGGATTTTGTTGAACCTGTCAAACGTTATCACAACATGTCTAACGATGTTCAATATGATTATCAATGGCCCCTAAAAAACAGCGGGCAAGAAGGCGGCAAGCGCGGTGCTGATATTAAAAATGAACCTATGAAATCATTATTAAAGAAAAGACAATTAAAAGAACCATTAATTGCCGTCGTTGATACAGGCGTAGACAGCACACTTGCCGATTTAAAACAAAAAGTTCGCACAGACTTAGGAAAAAACTTTATTGCCCGAAATAATAACACGAATGATGATGAAGGGCATGGGACTCATGTTGCGGGTATTATTGCGGCTGCTTCTGATAATGGTTATTCTATGTCCGGTCTTGATCCAAAAGTCAAAATAATGCCTGTAAAAGTCCTCGATGAATCAGGCAGCGGTGAAACAGACCAAATAGCGATGGGGATTAAATATGCTGTAGACAAAGGGGCTAAAGTGATTAATCTTAGTCTTGGCGGTGATTACAGCCGAGTGATTGAATATGCGTTAAAATATGCCGCTTCTAAAAACGTGACAGTGGTAGCGGCCAGCGGCAATGATGGTATCAATGAAGTTGGTTATCCAGCGTCCTCCCGCTATACGATCGCTGTTGGGGCAACCAATCGCCTTGATATTACAGCGGATTACTCTAACTATGGAAAAGACCTGGATCTCGTTGCCCCTGGCACTGATATCCCAAGCCTATTGCCAAATGGCAATGTGACATATTTATCGGGGACATCCATGGCAACACCGTATGTAACAGCTGCTGCAGGCGTATTGTTATCGGAAAATCCTAAACTAAAACCTGATGAAATTAAAAATATTTTAACAGAAACTGCAGACAATGTTGCTTTTAAAGAAGTTGATAATACTGATGAAGATTATGATGATGACGGCAACCCACAAGCTGAAGCAAAAACCCCGGGCTTTGATAAGGTTTCAGGATGGGGAAGGCTCAACGCTTATAGTGCGGCAAGCGTCGCAGATTTAAATGTAAAAGTCAATGACATAAAGGACAATATGGACCATATCACAGGCTCGGCTAAAAAAGGAACATTAATTCAAGTGAAAAAAGGCAGCAAAACGCTTGGCAAGTCGACAGCCTCGTCGAAAGGGACATTTACTGTAAAGATCCCAGTCCAAAAAGCCGGTCAGCTGGTTCACATTAATGCTTCAGATAAAAACGGTTTAGCCAAAGCTTCTATTAAGATAGCTGTAAAGAAGGGGAAAGCTCCTGCTTCGCCAAAGGTCAATTCAGTAAGCAACAAAGATACAACTGTGACAGGAAAAACGTTAGCGAATATTAAAGTGAACGTTAAAAATTCATCAAAGAAAGTGATGGCTTCAGCCAAGTCTAATAGTAAAGGAACTTTTAAAGTAAAAATTAAAAAGCAAAAGGCTGGAACGATCCTTTATGTAACTGTAACGGACCTTGCAAAAAGGGAAAGCAAGCCAGTCAAAATTACCGTAAAAGATAAAATTCCGCCTGCTGCTCCAAAAGTAAACACAGTATATGACAAAGAGAAATTAATTCAGGGAAAAACTGAATCTAAAGCCGCAATATCTGTAAAATCGAAAGGTAAAACGATTGGTGAAACAAAAGCAAATACTAAAGGTACTTTTAAAGCGGCAATCCAAAAGCAAAAGGCCGGTTCCGTACTATACGTAACAGCAAAAGATAAGGCCGGCAATACAAGTAAACCGGCAAAAGTTACCGTAAAGAAGTCAAAGAAAAAATAATCAAAGGTGTATTAGAGCTAAAAAGGCGTCCTAACATGGGCGTCTTTTTTGAATTGGAGAACGCCATTTCATGCAAAATACTTCTACATTTTTATAATTTTTTTGCATCAAGTGCAAAAAAAATTTTCTGCTTTAACCGCAGTTTAAGTATTTTACCTTTTAAATTATTGGCATGAAAATTGCAACTATTAGGAAGAGGTATTAAGTATCGAGTGTTTGTTAAAAAATAACACTTTTCAGGTAACTGGTCATTTATTAAAATAGTATATATACAAATGACCTTTAAAATATTTTTACTTTTGTATATTTATGAGTAATTTGCACAAAATTTGTAAGCGCTTAAAAACATTTCACCTAACAGTTGGCCAAATATTTCTTCTCTTACAATAAAGAAAGGACTGAAATAAGGATGTCAGTACAAAAAGAACAAGATGTTTTAAAACATCCCCAGCAAGAGGAACAAAAATTAAAACGCGGTTTAAAATCTCGTCATTTAACGATGATTTCTATAGGAGGCGCTATTGGCACAGGGCTTTTCCTCGGAAGCGGGGCAGCCATACACACAGCTGGTCCCGGAGGCGCGATATTGGCCTATGCTTTGATTGGTGCAATGGTATTTTTCGTGATGACCAGCTTAGGAGAAATGGCATCATTTATGCCAACAAGCGGCGCATTCAGTACTTATGGGACAAAGTTTATTGACCCGGCGTTTGGTTTTGCCTTAGGCTGGAATTACTGGTACAGCTGGGCAATGACCATTGCCGCTGAGCTTACCGCTTCAACAATGGTTATGAAATTTTGGTTTCCGAACAGCCCGTCCTTATTATGGAGCTTATTATTCTTAGTGATTATCTTTCTCTTAAATTACTTATCTGTTAAAGGATATGGTGAAGGCGAATATTGGTTTTCTTTTATTAAAGTCGCAACGGTTATCATTTTTATTATCGTCGGCATACTAATGATTTTCGGCATTATGGGCGGTGAAGCAGTCGGAGTTAAAAACTTTACAGTCGGCAAAGCGCCTTTTTCAGGCGGCTTTATGGGAATCTTCAGCATTTTCATTGCGGCAGGGTTTTCCTTTCAAGGCACGGAAATCGTTGGTGTCGCAGCCGGTGAAAGTGAGAATCCGGCTAAGAACGTGCCAAAGGCCGTCAAAAGTATCTTCTGGAGAATTCTTCTCTTTTATGTGCTGGCAATACTTGTGATCGGTCTGATCATTCCTTATACTAATCACAACTTGCAAAGTGACAATGTTATGGTTAGTCCGTTTACTTTGGTATTTAAAAAGGCGGGACTTGCTTTTGCAGCTTCAGTGATGAATGCGGTTATTTTAACTGCAGTGTTGTCTGCCGGCAATTCCAGTCTGTATGCGTCAACCCGTATGTTGTATTCAATGGCAAAAGCAGGACAAGCGCCGCGTATTTTCGCAAAGCTTAACAAACGGGGTGTACCAGTTGCCGCAATATTCCTAACATGTATTGTCGGTATGCTTGCCTTTTTTGCTTCGATTTTCGGTGATGGCAAGGTCTATGTATGGTTAATGAACTCGGTCGGCATTACAGGCTTCATTTTCTGGCTAGGTATTTCAATCAGCCACTATCGCTTCCGCAAAGCATATATAGCCCAGGGCCATTCATTAGATAAGCTGCCATACCGCGCAAAATGGTATCCGTTTGGACCAATTTTTGCGATAGTTATCGGATTAATCGTTATTTTGGCTCAAGATTACCAAGCGTTTCTCGGCGGTCATATTGATTGGGGAAGTCTCATAGCCGCCTATATGGGTATCCCGCTTTTCCTTTGCTTATGGTTTGGATATAAGTGGATTAAGAAAACCAAGGTTGTGCCGCTTGAGGAATGTGAGTTTGATTTTGACTTTGAAAAAAAATATGATTAACAGTTTTCTATAAAGAATTTAACCGGACAATGATCCTCATTGTTCGGTTTCTAATTTTGGGAGAAAAAAGACTGTCTATTGAGTGACAGTCTTAATTTCTGTTTGTTAAGCATGTTAGAGGAGTCCAAAATACATTATTAACGTTTTACTGGGGTATGAATTCTTAAGCGGTTGTTGGCATTAAATTATAAATCAGTTCCGATACGATATATTTTTCGTGGTCTGCCTCGTGATGTAGGAGCATCTTCGCCGATGATTTCTGCAAGTTTTTGTTCGACCAGGCTGTTCAGTATTCGCCGAGCATTTCTTTGAGTCATTTTTAGCCATTCTGCTACATCGGAAGCCGTTATCGCATGGTTGCCTACCCCTGTTTGAACAGATAAGATTTTGTTGAAAGTTGTTATTGTTACTCCGGCGCGTTTCAGTTTCTCGCTGATTTCTTTATTCTCATTGCGATATTCAAAGGAAATACTTTGTTGCTCTTTTAGGGGACCTTCAATAGTTCCGTTACTATCGACAAGAAAAGCGCAAAATTCACCGTATTTCTGTGCATGGTATAAAGCAAGACGCGCGTTTTCTTCCGCCGCCAAAGAAGTCTCGCCGTAACCGATCCCGATATTAGAAGGCAAATCGGTAATTAAGGCTAGCCGGTCTAAAAGAGCCAGTCCCTGCTGTCCTTGACCTTCCAGGGATCCCCTTGTAGAAAATACAATTGAATTTCCAATCCCCAGTGATACATAAGAACCAGAAATAGATTCAGCATAATCGACGATAGCTGACTGAAGTTCCAAGTCTAGTCTATGTAAATCATACGAAAGAGATTGTTTATTATCTATTTTTTCAGCGTCGCCTGTTCTGATCAGCATAATGGCAATTTGTGATTGTTTAAACTGCTGTGTTTCCCATTGTTGAAGCGCGGTGTTAAAGGTATGCCGAACGTTGACACGTGTTGGTGTAACTCTAAATACCGGAATATCCATTGACTGTAATTGTTCATAAACAGAACGAAGGCAGGTAATGCAGACATCAACCTTGTTCTCTTTAAACAGTTTATGATGAAAGTTGACAATATCATCATATGGGGTATAACCGGGGTACTCATATAGATAAAAATTTTCATATGGAATGTCCAGATCAAGATAAGTTTCATAAACATCGTTTTTTTCCAGCATATCAATGCTTGCTTTTTGGATGTTTTTATGACCTTTATAGACGATTTCCATAAGGGACTTTGTCAAACTTGATTCATTGAGCCTAAGGTAGAAAGAAAGCTTCTGAAGGCCATTTTTTTTTGCAAAATTATAAGGAGTCAGTCCGGAAAAAATCCAGATATCAACTAAATGCTCATTTTCTTTAATAATATTGGTTATTTCTTCTACGTTATTATACACAAATAAAACAGGGTGTATCTTGGTTTTGAATTCTTTCGCAATACTATTTATAAAATCAACAGAATCCTTTGGGCCAACGATTCCGATATTTATTTTCATATGCTGCCTCCATTAGTTTAATAAAGTGAACTTTCATTAGTGGGGGGTTGTTCATTCCCTGCTGATGGTTAGTGAAGCTGCTGCGTGAATAAACTCCTTGTACTTTGCACCGGGATAAAAACCAAATCTATTTTATAGAAGATTTAGGATTTGAGAAATTTTTAAGAATAATATTGTCATTATTAATTTTAAGGTAAATAAACAGATTTTTGAAGAAGAATGATGCTAATTAATATCCATTCTCTAAAATAATAACCCTTATAAAATGAAACTTCCATCAGTGAAAAATGCTGTTTAAACTTAAAAGGTAAAATTAATCATGTCTTTTTTTGATTTAATTTAACCTTGACAATAATCCGACAATTAAGTAAAATCCTAATTAGGGAATAATAAGGGATATATTCCTAAAATATAGCGGATAAGAAGTTGTATGATCATTGATACGATCGAATTAATTAAAACTAGTTGTCGAGTTGGGCAGAATTTTGGTTTGCACCGGGATGTTGGCGGCATTTCAATGTTTCCTAAAATAAGTCAGGAAGAAACCAGCTTAGGAAAGTCCTAAACGCTATTTAATTACCAATGCAGGAGGCAAGATTTAAAACCAGTCGGCTAAATAAATGAACAAAGGAGGAAATAATATGACACTCATGACCGGCGATGAATATCGTCAATCATTAAATGATGGACGCGAAGTCTACATTGACGGCGAGAAAGTTAAGAATGTTGCCGAGCATCCGGCATTTAAACCTATTATTGATGTGAAGGCCCGCATGTATGACATGAACCATGAAGAACGTTACGCCGATGTTTGTACAACAAAACTGCCGGACGGAGATACAATCTGCCGGCCTTATAAGCTGCCAAAGGACAAGGAAGATCTGACAGCGATCCGTCGCTATGTCGAGACGGTGCTGGATGACTTAGGCGGCGTCGTCTACCGTGTCGGGGATGAAACAATTGGAGAGATGTGGTCGCTTTATGATGCCCAAGACCGGTTAAATGAAATTGACCCTACATATGCAGATAATATCAGGCATCATGTTGACCGAGTAGCGAGAAAGGATTTATTTCACGTTTCAGCGAACACCGACCCGAAGGGCGACCGGAGTAAACTGATTGAAGGAAAAGACGGAGGCACACTGTTGCATGTTGTTGAAGAAAATGACAAAGGGATTGTCGTACGGGGCGCTAAGTTTGAAACAGCCGCAGCTTATGCCCATCAAGCCTTTGTCAAGCCGACCATCTCCAATTGGACAAACGAAAATATGGATCCGTTTGCGTGCGGTTTTATCTGTGATATGGGTTCACCCGGCTTAAAACATATTTGTCGTTCATCGCTTGGAAAAGGAAGAAGTCCTGAAAATTATCCGATGTCCACACAATTCGATGAACTGGACACGCTGCTAGTCTTTGATGACGTACTGATCCCATGGGAGAACGTATTGTTCCACCGCTCAATCGAATCGGCCCAGTACATTCGGAACACATTGCATCGATACTCCGCCTTTAATTATGTTCTGCGAATTTTAAGACGTGCGGATCTCTTGATCGGCACAGCCTTATTAAATGTTGAACAGACAGGATTGACGAAAATTCCAGCAGTAAAAGAGAAGCTTGCCCAGCTGATCAGTTACAGGGAAGGGATTAACGCCCACCTTACAGCGGCAGTCGCTGAAGCGGAGAAAAGCCCGGGCGGCCTGATGATGCCCAATCAGTCACTTCTCTATACGGGACGGATTTTTGCATTAACGAACTTCCCGGCAATGGCTCATCTGACAAGGGAACTTGTTGGCGGCCAGCTGGCAATCAGTCCTGATGCAGAAACGGTTTCTGATCCGAAAGTCAAGGAATATATTGACAAGTATTATTCTGTCGGCGGTTGGACTTCAGAAGACCGGACAAAGCTTCTCTACTTTGCCCGCGACTTGCTTAATTCATCATATGCCGGTCATAAAATTACCTTTGAATTATTTGCCCAAAGTCCGCCGTTTGCCCAATATTTAGCAGCATATAACAGCTTTGATTTGGAACAAGTGCGCGATAAAGTGCGTAAGGCAGCGAACCTCGCACCGGAGGCCGTCGGCGTATAACAATAAATAAAAACACAGGTTTAATAATGAAGTTTTGAATATAAGCCTGTATGCAATCTATTAAACTTAAAAACAATGACCAAAAATAAATTAATTTTAGGAGGTTTTTTATAATGGCAAATCTTTCTCAAGGCATTTCTAAAGTAGATGAATTAAAAGAATTGGATAAAAAGTATTATCTTCATCCAACAACTGTGCCAAAGGCATTTATCGAAAATGGACCTAAAATCATTTTTTCTGAAGGTAACGGTATCCGTGTAAAGGATATCAATGGTGATACGTATATAGATGGCGTATCTATGCTTTGGAACGTTAATTTAGGGCATGGTCAGAAAGAGCTTGCCGATGCCGCCCGCAAGCAAATGACTAAACTTGCTTACGGGTCATCATTTTACGGATATTCAAATGAGCCGGCCGTTCGTTTGGCAGAAAAGGTAGTTTCTCTTGCCCCAGGTCATTTAAGCGCCATTTATTATACGTCCGGCGGTTCTGAATCAAATGACACAGCATTTAAACTGGCAAGATTTTATTGGCATTTAAAAGGGAAACCGAATAAGAAAAAGATCATTTCAATATCTAACAGCTACCATGGCGCTACAATCGGAGCGGGAACGGCAACCGGGATCGATGCATTTCACAGCTTTGCAGGATCAAAAGACTCTGACGTTATCCATGCTAAGGCTCATTTAACAAATTGCGAATCAGGCGATAAGAGCGATCCAAATTACGAAAAATCAATCCGTTATACGATTGAAAAAGAAGGCTCTGATGCGATTGCAGCCGTCATTATGGAACCAGTTCAAGGAGCAGGCGGTATTCATATTGCTCCAGACGGCTATTTGAAAGCGGTTAAAAATCTTTGCGAAGAAAACAATATTTTATTTATAGCCGATGAAGTCATTTGCGGATTTGGACGTACAGGTAAGATGTTCGGTGTCGAAAACTGGGATGTTGTACCAGACCTTATGAGTGTTGCAAAGGGAATCACAAGCGGATATTCCCAATTGGGCGGCGTTCTTATGAGCGAGGAAATAAGAAATACTCTAGTTGAATACGATCAAATTTTGGGCCACGGTTTTACCTATAGCGGACACCCGACTGCTTGTGCAGTGGGATTGAAAAACCTTGAAATTATTGAACGTGATCATATTGTTGAAAACGTAAAAAATATGGAACAGGAATTAAAAAAAGGCTTTAAGTATTTAGAAGAAAATCATGTTAATGTAACAAAAACGAGAGCGCTTGGTTTAATTTCCGGATTCGATTTACAACAAGACCGTGATGCGGATATACCGTTTGATCAATCGATCAGGGCCGCGCAAGAAGTCGCTGAAGAGTGTTACAAACGTAAGCTTATCTTAAGAACAGCAGATTTTGAAGAAGGGAAAAATATTATTGCTATTGCTCCGCCGCTTATAACAACAAAAGAAGATATAGAGGAAATCATTAATATTATTGACGAAGCCATCACAGCCTTTGAGAAAAAAATTAAGTAAGTGCTTGTGGAAGGTAAGGAGGGTTTCCTTCTGCCTTCCAAACTTTAATTTTATATGGAGGATTGGCTAACGATGAATAAAACAATAGCCCTCAAGACGAAAGTTGCAGAGTTTTTAAGCGGCAAGAAGAGATTGTATATTAATGGTGAATTTATTGAATCAGCTTCCGGAAAAACATTTAAAACCTATAACCCTTTTTCCGGGGAGGTATTGGCCGAAGTAAGTGAAGCGGAAGAAGCAGATGTTGATAAAGCAGTAAAGTCAGCGAAAAAGGCCTTAGAGGAAGGTCCTTGGTCCAAGATGAGTGCAGCGGAAAGAAGCAAGCTAATTTATAAATTGGCGGATCTTATCGAAGAACATAAAGAAGAGCTTGCCCAGCTTGATACCCTCGATAATGGCAAGCCAATTAATGAGATGCGTATCGCTGACATTCCAAATACAATTGAACAGTTTCGTTACTTCGCCGGCTGGGCAACAAAGATCACAGGGCAGACGATTCCTGTATCCGGTTCTTATTTCAATTACACCCGTCATGAACCCGTAGGCGTAGTTGGACAAATTATTCCATGGAATTTCCCGATTAATATGGTTTCTTGGAAAGTGGCGCCAGCATTGGCTGCCGGTTGTACTGTTGTGTTGAAACCTGCAGAACAAACGCCGTTATCTGCTCTTTACTTTGCGGAGCTGGTCGAAAAAGCCAGCTTCCCGAAAGGTGTCGTTAATATTGTTACAGGGTACGGTAATACAGCAGGCGATGCCCTTGTCAAACATCCGGAGGTTAACAAAATTTCATTTACTGGTTCTACTGCTGTTGGCAAGCGGATTATGAAGGAAGCTGCAAATACAATGAAACGCGTAACACTTGAACTGGGAGGCAAATCTCCAAATATCGTGTTACCTGATGCTGACTTGTCGAAGGCGGTTCCAGGTGTGTTTTCAGGCATTATGGCTAACCAAGGCGAGATATGCAGCGCCGGGTCAAGAGTTTATATTCATAAGAAGCATTTTGATCATGTTGTTTCCGAACTTGTCTCTTATGCGAAAAATGTTAAACAAGGTAATGGATTAGATGAAGATACAGAAATGGGGCCGCTGATTTCAAAACAGCAGCAAGAGCGTGTTGTTGATTACATTAATAAAGGCAATGATGAAGGCGCGCGAATGCTGACAGGGGGAGGACATACTGACAACGGCTATTTCGTCGATCCAACTGTTTTTGTTGATGTCAGTGACGACATGGCAATCGCTCATGAAGAAATTTTTGGACCGGTTGTTGTCGCGATGCCTTATGAAAATTTAGATGAAGTCATAAATAGAGCAAATAATTCTTCTTATGGCTTGGCAGCCGGTTTGTGGACAGAAAATGTTAAAAGCGCCCATAACATGGCTAATCGATTAAAAGCAGGGACAGTATGGGTGAACTGTTACGATGCAATGGATCCAGCTTCCCCGTTCGGCGGCTATAAACAATCAGGTTTTGGCCGTGATATGGGGTCATATGCCTTGGAAAATTATACAGAAGTCAAAAGCGTCTGGATTAATTTGAGATAGATATATTTTTGAAACCATTAAATTGTAAGCGCTTTTTGTAAACCAAAAGTTCAGAGGAGTGCAGGGAGATTATTTTTATTGTTGGTTAAGTCTCGGTATTAATGTAATCTAACATAACATTTACAGGCTTATTTAATCTTCCTATATTCCTGCTGGGATTTTGGTTTATTTGTGATGAGGTTTTTAGAATGGCATTTAAATTTCAAAGATCTAGAAATTATTAACTTTGAACCGGGAATCATAGACCTTCTCTCTTATTAAATAGAAGTAAAAGGTATTTAGAATTAATTTGGGATATGTTGCCTTTATTTTCGAAAACAATGGAGGGTAAATATAAATGGAGACATCTATAAAGGCTGATATGGTGCTTTCAAGTAATGCTGTATTTACGGGTTTGGAAGATAAACCAATTAATGCGGTTATCGCAATTAAAGGAAATAAAATTATTGCGATTGGCTCACAAAAAGAAGTTGCATCTTTTATAGGAAGTGAGACTAAAAGATACGATTTTAAAGATGAACTGATAATGCCAGGCTTTAATGACTTTCACATCCATTTGGAACAAGGCAGCCTTTCGGAATATTGTGCTGATTTAAGCGGTGCTGCATCTGAGCAGGAAGCTGTCGATATTTTGAAAAAACATGTTATGGAAAACGATAACAATGAGATTGGTAAAGACAAATGGATTTTAGGGTTTGGCTGGTATCATGTGTTTTGGGATGAGCCGAAGTTACCTCATCGCTCTTCGATAGATAAAGAGTTCCCGGATAACCCTGTTTGCTTATTAAATTCGGATGTCCACGGGGCTTGGTTAAATAGCAAAGGACTTGAAATTCTAGGCATTAATCGTGATACACCTGATCCGCATGGCGGGAAAATTATAAAAGATGAAAATGGTGAACCGACCGGTGTATTAGATGAAAAAGCTATAAATTTAGCGGAATCTATATTAAAAGTTCCGTTAGAGCAACATCCGCGTTTTCTTAAAAAATTTTTAGAAAAAGCAGCTGAATATGGCGTAACTTCAGTGACTGATGTTTCTCCCCTAAGAGAAGAATCTGATTTGGACTATATCAAAACATGCGGGGACTTTGAAAAAAGAGGAGAACTGACTGCTAGAATACATTTTTCATATGAAATAAATGGAGAATTAGATTATCCAAAACAATTAAGGGAGAAATATAAGTCAGAAATGTTGAAGTTCACGGGATTAAAAGGATTTTTAGATGGCGTTCCTGCAACATATACAGCCTATTTGCTTGACCCGTACCATGATAACCCTTCAACAAGCGGTGAACCGTTACTTGATCCAAAGGAAGTAAAGAATTGGGTGAAGGAAGCAGATAAAGAAGGATTTAGAGTTAGATTTCATGCCTGCGGGGATGGGGCTATTCGTTTGGCGTTAGATTGTTATGATTTAGCACAGCAAACAAATGGAAAAAGGGATTCCAGACATTCGATTGAGCATGTCGAGACCGTTAAACCAGATGATTTAGATAGGTTTTCTGAACTTGGAGTTATTGCTTCTATGCAACCGGAACATGTCGCATTATTTGAAAAGTTTTCAGAAAACACCTATCCGTCTCGATTAGGCCCAAATCGGGCACCTTATTTTCCAATAAAAACTTTAATGAATCATGGCGCGACGCTTGCTTTTGGCAGTGATTTTCCTATAGTCAGTTTAAATCCAATGTACGGCGTTTATAGAGGAATCACAAGAGTTCATAATGATGGGGAACCAAAAGGCGGATGGTTTCCGGAAGAAAAAATATCATTAGCTGAAACTTTACGCGCTTATACACTTGGCGGTGCTTATGGAAATTTTGAAGAAGATCAACTGGGGACACTTGAGGCAGGAAAACTGGCAGATATTATTGTTCTTAATAGAAATCTTTTTGATGTTGAGGCTTCGGAGATTTTAAATTCTAAGGTGAAATTAACCATTGTTGACGGGAAAGTTGTTTATAGCAATTTAGGGGATGCTGAAAAGTTTAATAAGACAGAATTAGAGTCATTAGAAAGACTGTGAAACTGCAAAATTCGGTTTTAAAAAGGAGGGATAACATTGAAAGTTGAGAGGCATTTTATTGAATTTGTCCCGGAAGAAGAAAGACATGGGAGTGTACGAAGTTTATTCCCGATGTGGTTTGCAGCAAATATGTCGCTTTTTACAGTAGTTACCGGCGGTTTAGGCGTTGAAGCAGGGTTAAATTTATTTTGGAGTGCGGTCGCTATTCTGATAGGCAACCTTGTCGGCGGGATTTTTATGGCTTTACACTCTGTGCAGGGTCCAAGATTAGGGATTCCTCAAATGATTCAAAGCCGGGCACAATTTGGTGTGATTGGTGCAGTTCTCCCGCTCCTTCTCGTCATTATAATGTATGTGGGTTATGGTGCAACTAATACAGTTATTGCCGCACAAGCGCTTTCTTCCATATCTCATATTTCCGTCAGTTGGGGAGTTATCATTATAAGCGCTGTAACATTTTTAGTTGCGATTTATGGACATGACTTAATTCATAGAGTTCAAAAAGTTCTATCGGTTATAATGGGACTTTTGTTTATTTATGTAACCATAGTTGCTTTTCGGTTTGGATTTCCATTAGATAACTGGTCGCCAGGTCAATTTAAATTGACACCCTTTTTACTTCTGTTAGGTGTTTGCGCAACTTGGCAACTGACATATGCGCCTTATATCGCGGATTATTCACGTTATCTTCCGCGAAATACTGATTCAAAAAAAGCGTTCATCTATACCTACGGAGGTTCAGTCCTTAGTACAGTCTGGTTAATGATTTTAGGAGCAATACTTACGGAAACGATCCCCCGCTTCTTAGACAATGCCAGCCACGGGGTCGCAAGTCTTGGCGGTTTTACATGGTCAATGATTCTTTACAGCTGTATTATTATCAATACAATGGGCGGAAACGTGCTTAATATTTACGGAGGTTTTATGTCTATTACTACCGTTTTGGATACTTTTGTAAAAATAAAATCAACCATTCAATCAAGATTTGTGTTGCTTTTGGTTACTTCGATAATGGTTGCATCCCTTGGCGTATTCGGTCACGAAAACTTTGTTAACAATGTGCAAAACTTAATATTAATACTTTCATATACTTTGTTCCCTTGGACGACAATCAACTTAGTTGACTTTTTCTCCTTACGTCACGGCGAATATAATATAAATGCTTTGTTCGATTACAATGGCATGTATGGAAAATTTAACTGGAAAGCGCTAATTTCCTACCTGATAACGGTTGTCTGCGAAATTCCTTTTTTAAACACTACAATATATATAGGACCTATTGCAAAACTGCTTAACGGGATTGATCTTGCTTGGGTTTTAGCGATAACTATTCCTGGTATACTATATTACTATTTAATGAGGAAAGAAATTAAATTAGTAGAAGAAAGGCAGTCAACGATTTTGTAGCACTCAAGTCTTCAGGTTGAAATTTGTGCTTTTATATAAACCTATAAGAGGTGAAATAATGAAAGAGGAAAATAATCAGAGTGTGGTAAAAACGCCTCCTGTTTGGCTTGCTTTAGTACCAATTGTGTTTATGGGAGCTTCCCTTGCGGTCGGTATTGGTATTTACGGGGCAGAACCGCACGTTCCGCTTTTGTTAAGTACTGTTGTTGCAGTCCTTGTAGCTTTAAAATTAGGCCACTCTTGGAAATCAATTGAGGAAAGTATAACAAAAACGATTAGTGTTTCGATCAAAGCATTACTAATATTGGTGATAATAGGCAGTTTTATTGGTGCTTGGATGGCGGCAGGAATTGTCCCTTCAATGGTTTATTATGGTTTAAGTGTTTTATCGCCAACATATTACCTGCTTACGGCGTGCGCTATTTCTGTTCTTGTTAGTATTGCGGGAAATGCCTGGTTCGCTGCCGGTACGATTGGTGTTGCTTTAATTGGCATTGGACATGGTTTGGGTCTACCGTTGCCTATGGTTGCCGGAGCAATCATTTCAGGTGTATACTTCGGTGACAAAATGAGTCCTTTATCAGATGTAACTAATTTTACATCGGCGGTTGTTGGCATTGATCTGTTTGATCATATTCGGAACTTAATGAATACAACAGTCCCTACACTGATTATTTCACTTATACTGTATACACTTCTTGGATTTAAATTTCATGGAGAGAGTACGGATTTGTCACACGTTGCAAAAATCCAGCATATACTTTCTGAACATTTCGTTATTTCTCCCTTCTTATTAATCCCATTGCTGTTTATTATTTTAATTTTTGTCTTAAAAATACCGGCTATTCCAGGGTTAACAATCGGGGTTATTATTGGTGCGCTTTGTGCTGTTTTTGTCCAACACGTTTCAATAGGCGATATAATATCCACAATGAATGAAGGGTATAAAGCCAAAACGGGTAACAAAATTACTGACAGTTTGTTAAATCAAGGCGGCATTCAAAGTATGATGTCTACAGTTTCCCTAATTCTGATTGCTCTATCATTTGGGGCAACCCTTGAGAAAGCGAGAATATTGGAAGCTATCCTTGGACCATTGCTCAGGAAAGTAAAACGGACGGGCAGCCTGATTGCCGCAACTGCTTGTACATGTTATGTTTCCAGTGCTGTTGGATGTGATCAATTCATGTCCGTAGTTATTCCGGGACGTTTGTATTTAAATGAATATAGAAAACGCGGTCTGCATCCGAAACTTCTGGGAAGGACATTAGAGGATTGCGGTACAGTTAGTACGAACCTGATCCCATGGACCACCGGCGGTATTTTTATGTATTCTGTCCTTCATGTTTCCCCGCTTGCATATGGGCCGTGGGCATTTTTCTGCTATATGAGCAGCGTTATAGCGGTCATTTACGGGTATTTTAATATAAGAATCAACCGTCTGCCGGTCGAAGAACAATCTGAAGAAGACAGCGCAAGGTTAAATAAAGATCTTAGCTTGCCAATTGAATAAATATAATAAGCCCTTTTTTCGAATATTAAGAGAGCTCTTCTTTCGGATTGTTTTAGTAATGACTAAGACATAACCAAAAGTCGAGCTTTTTTTTTACGTTAGGAAAGTATAAATTGGCATCAATGTTGCTAACTCGACGCAGAAGCCAATTTTAAGTTCTAAGTATAAGTGGGTGTTCCTACGCCGAAGTTTATTCGAAGAAGTATCGCAACTTCTCGTTACAGCTCGTAGTAGTTCGAGAAGTATTGTATGGTGCTCCTGCGCGACGTTATTCAGAGAAGCTTATCAAAGCTGCAATGATGTTTATTCAGGTAGCTGCTTAACTCGCTCTGTCTTCGCCTTTTAGGCTTGCCAATCGGCAAGTTTTCTTTACTTTTCATAGATTAATTTTCAACTTTAAATTCTGGAATTATTCGAAAATTTAGCATTGACACACTTTTAATTATTGTGTAGACTTTAATTAGGGAATAGAAAGGGATATATTCCGAAATTAATGTGCATATCGAAGGAGTGAGCATTATGGGTACTGACACTACGAAATCAGGTTCTAATAACCGTCGCCTTATAGACAGTGATTTATTCCGTGATGTAATCGGTCACTTTGCCAGTGGTGTCACGGTAATTACGACAAGGCAGGATGAAACGAATTTCGGGGTAACAGCAAGCGCCGTAACTTCTCTATCTGTTGATCCGCCAATGTTACTCGTTTGTATTAACCAAAAGACCGGTACGTGTCATGCAATATCGCAGTCGAAAACATTCGGGGTGAACATCCTTCATGAAGATCAGGGTGAAGTAGCTTTACAGTTTGCAAGACCAAATACAGATAAATTTAAAGGGATAGATATATCATATGGCGAACTGGGCGAGCCTTTATTAAAGGAAAGTTTGGCTAATCTGGAGTGCCGGGTTGTTGAAGAAGTCACCGGAGGCACACACTCCGTATTTCTTGCTGAGGTTCAAAATGCAAGAGTAGAAAAAGGCATGCCGCTAGCCTATTTTCGAGGGAAATTTGGGCATTTTCAAGAAGCAAATGATGAGAGAGTTTACAGGAAAATTCGACAGTTAGTTCTTGAGCGGAGCTTTAAGCCCGACCAGCCGCTGGCTCTCACTGAACTTGCTTACCAGCTTGATGTACCACGTCAAGCCGTTTATTACGCAATGACTCGATTAGAAAACGATGGACTTTTGATCCGGGAAGAAGAAGGTTGTTACATTGTTAGTCCTCTCGATGCCGAAATGCTTAATGATGCATTAGACACACGCTGTGCTTTGGAAACTGCAGCAATTGAACAGATAACTGGCCGACTCTCTAATGAAGAACTGATCGAGCTTCGAAAGAGAATGAAGGAAACCATTGCCAGTGCAGATGGGAAAGCTGTCCCCGCAGAGGATTATATCGAGGCAAATACGGCTTTTCATGATTATACAATTGCTGTTACGAAGAATGCCACAATGCTTAATACCTACCGGAGGGTTTCAGCGGAAGCTGTGATGTCAAGTGCCTTAAGCGGGGCGCTTAAAGCAAACGACAAGATGGCCCAAAAAGAACTGACAAAATTGGATGAGGATCACATTGCTCTGACGAACGCCATTGAAAAAGGTGATGTTGAGGAAGCTAAACAGGTGATTCGCCGGCATACTGAAAATGCCAAGCGGCTCGGACGATATTTAATTGACAATGCAGGAGGCAAGATTTAAAACCAGTCGGTAAATGAACGAACAAAGGAGGAAATAATATGACACTCATGACCGGCGATGAATATCGTCAATCATTAAATGATGGACGCGAAGTCTACATTGACGGCGAGAAAGTTAAGAATGTTGCCGAGCATCCGGCATTTAAACCTATTGTGGATGTGAAGGCCCGCATGTATGACATGAACCATGAAGAACGTTACGCCGATGTTTGTACAACAAAACTGCCGGACGGGGATACAATCTGCCGGCCTTATAAGCTGCCAAAGGACAAGGAAGATCTGACAGCGATCCGTCGTTATGTCGAGACGGTGCTGGATGACTTAGGCGGCGTCGTCTACCGTGTCGGGGATGAAACAATTGGAGAGATGTGGTCCCTTTATGATGCCCAAGACCGATTAAATGAAATTGACCCTACATATGCAGATAATATCAGGCATCATGTTGACCGTGTAGCGAGAAAAGATTTATTTCACGTTTCAGCGAACACCGACCCGAAGGGCGACCGGAGTAAACTGATTGAAGGAAAAGACGGAGGCACACTGTTGCATGTTGTTGAAGAAAATGACAAAGGGATTGTCGTACGGGGCGCTAAGTTTGAAACAGCCGCAGCTTATGCCCATCAAGCCTTTGTCAAGCCGACCATCTCCAATTGGACAAACGAAAATATGGATCCGTTTGCGTGCGGTTTTATCTGTGATATGGGCTCGCCCGGCTTAAAACATATTTGTCGTTCATCGCTTGGAAAAGGAAGAAGTCCTGAAAATTATCCGATGTCCACACAATTCGATGAACTGGACACGCTGCTTGTCTTTGATGACGTGCTGATTCCATGGGAAAACGTATTGTTCCACCGCTCAATCGAATCGGCCCAATATATTCGGAACACACTGCATCGATATTCCGCCTTTAATTATGTTCTGCGAATTTTAAGACGTGCGGATCTCTTGATCGGAACAGCCTTATTAAATGTTGAACAGACAGGATTGACCAAAATTCCAGCAGTAAAAGAGAAACTTGCCCAGCTGATCAGTTACAGGGAAGGGATTAACGCCCACCTTACAGCGGCAGTCGCTGAAGCGGAGAAAAGCCCGGGCGGCCTGATGATGCCCAATCAGTCACTTCTCTATACGGGACGGATTTTTGCATTAACGAACTTCCCGGCAATGGCTCATCTGACAAGGGAACTCGTTGGCGGCCAGCTGGCCATCAGTCCTGATGCAGAAACGGTTTCTGATCCGAAAGTTAAGGAATATATTGACAAGTATTATTCTGTCGGCGGTTGGACTTCAGAAGACCGGACAAAGCTTCTCTACTTTGCCCGCGACTTGCTTAATTCATCCTATGCCGGGCATAAAATTACCTTTGAATTATTTGCCCAAAGTCCGCCGTTTGCCCAATATTTAGCAGCATATAACAGCTTTGATTTGGAACAAGTGCGCGAGAAAGTGTGTAAGGCAGCGAACCTCGCACCGGAGGCCGTTAAAAGATAAGGGGTGGTCGAAGTGAAAGTACATGCCGCTGGAAGTTTACAGCTTCCTTCTTCGGTACTCACCATCGGAGCATTGGATGGAGTCCATCGCGGCCATCAAATATTGATCAGCCGCGCGCAACAACGTGCCAAAGAGTTTGGAGTACCAATGGTGGTGTATACATTCGATCCGCCGCCAAAAGTCTATTTTCAGCATTCAATTCTTTTGACACCGCTCGAAGAAAAGATACGCAGACTTAAAATTCTTGGAGTAGATGATTTAATTATCGCGCCTTTTGACACTAAATACGCTTCAAAGGGAGCTACAGCTTTTCTTGATGAGATTTCAGAATTAAACCCGCTGGAAATTTGGGAAGGCTCCGATTTCCGATTTGGCAGAAATCGGGATGGGGATACAAGTACATTATGTAAGCGTTTTAATGTGCATTCTTTGGAACCTATAAGATGCAATTCAGGCAAGATTATCTCATCAAGCCGAATTCGCAGTTATTTGGCAGCGGGAATGATAGATCAAGCCGAACAGCTTTTAGGATGGTCATTGAAAAGCTCTGAACCAATCGAAGTGTAATAAGAAATAATTTTAGGAGTTAAAATGATTGACCATAAGAAATGTTAAAAAGTTAAAGAATTCGATCGTTATGCAGATTATATTTACTAAAGTAATGAATGTAAATAAGGAGGAATTTTGACAATGGAGATTCAAAGATTCAGGAAATTTGAAACAAAAAACTTTTATCCTTCCGACATGGGCGAAGAAAAGCATCATATCAAAAATGAGTTGAGTATGGCAGTTAGAGCTGAAAATCGTATATTCCTCAGGGGACAAACAGGTTTCGATCTCGAAGGCAATTTCCATGGTGAAGGAAATCCCGCTGAACAAGCTGAAAATGCATGCCGTTGTGTTAAGCAGTTACTTGAGGAAGCGGGGGGCAGTGTTAACGATATTTGTAAAATGACCGTATATGTGACTGATCGTTCGTATCGGAGTGAAGTTTACGGTGTGATAGCAAAACATTTTCGCGGTGTTTACCCATGCAGCACAGGTCTGGTTGTCAATGGTTTGGCTCTTCCGGAGATGTTGATGGAAATTGATGTAGAAGCAGTAATAAGCGGCGATTAATGTGAAAGATTAAAAGTTTAAGTGACGCCACTTACGCTCTAATGAGTTGTAGGTGGCCGATCAAGGTTAAGGAGATATAAAAAAGATACTATTTTTATATTCAAAAATGACGTGATAAAAAGTTTATAATCGATTATTTAAAAAGATTTTCGGAAATCATCCGGTCTATTCAGTTTTATTCAAATGAAATGGGGGAGTTAAAATGAATATTACGAGTACTTTTTCAGTAGCGGGACGTTGTTCTGCAACGGGATCGTTAGGTGCTGTCGTTACTTCAAGCAGCCCCGCTGTTGGCGCACGTTGTTTGAGCGTCAGGGGACAATCAGGTGTCATTCTTTCGCAAAATGTTACTGATCCCAGGCTTGCCAGTATAGGATATTCCGCCCTCGAAAAAGGTTACGATGCGGAGGCTGCTGTACGGGCAATGAAGAATGTAACGCCATATCCCGATTACCGTCAGTTGGCTGTAGTGGACGCTAAAGGCGGATCGAGTGTTTTCACTGGAAAAAAGGCTCTAGGTGTTCACGGGGAATTTTGTTCAACAAATGTGGCCGCTGTCGGTAACCTTTTGAGTGACCCCGCTATACCAGAGGCTATGGGCAGACACTTCATTGAGCAAGAAAGTGTTTCTTTGCCGGAAAGACTTATTTCGTCGATTGAAGTCGGTTTTGAAATGGGGGGAGAGATGGATCAAGAGCACTCTATAGCTTTACTTGTTTATACGGACGAGCTTATTCCTTACGTTGACCTTCGAGTGGATTACAGTGAGGACCCCTTAAGTGATCTTAAGAAATTATGGGAGATCTACGGTCCGCAGGCTGAGGATTATAAAATACGGGCGATTGAACCTGCCAGAGCGCCTTCTTATAATGTTAAGGGCGACGAATAGGTGGGGTGAAAGATGAGTAAAAACCGCACCGGGCGACAAGTTTCAGATGAAAGACATGAGCTGAAGCAAAGTCTGCGTAATCGGCATGTGACTATGATTGCGTTAGGCGGGATTATTGGAGCGGGGCTCTTTGTTGGGAGCGGAGCAGTAATTAATGCAACGGGCCCGGCAGCTATACTTAGTTATCTTCTCGCCGGGGGGCTTATGATTTTAGTTATGCGTATGATCGGGGAGATGGCGGTAGCCTATCCATCAACAGGTTCAATCTCTGATTATTCGAGAAAGGCTTTAGGAAATTGGGCTGGTTTTACCGTCGGCTGGCTGTACTGGTATTTTTGGCTGATTGTACTGGCCATTGAAGCTGTTGCGGGGGCAGGGATACTAGTGAATTATTTAAATATTCCGCCTTGGCTGTTATGTTTGTTGCTGATCTTGCTGCTAACTTTAACAAACCTTTATTCGGTTAATTCTTATGGTGAAGCGGAGTTTTGGTTAGCTTCAATAAAGGTTATAGCAATTATTGCCTTCATTGCTGTAGGCGTATTATACCTGATCGGTCTGTGGCATGGACATTCACCCGGCTTTTCAAATCTTTACAGCAAAGGCGGCTTCTTCCCAAAGGGGATAGGTGCGGCTTTTATCGGCAGTGTAACCGTCCTTTTCTCGATAGGAGGCGCGGAAATTGCTACCATTGCTGCAGCAGAATCTAATAATCCCGCTAAAAACGCGGCAACTGCAACAAAACAAGTGATGTACAGAGTCTTTTTTTTCTATGTCGTTTCAGTTTTTATCATCGTAGCCATAGTACCTTGGAACGTTAAGTTTGGCGGAGTGGCTATTCAAAGCCCGTTTGCTATTGCGCTTAATCACTTGGGTATCCCCGTAGCGGGAACCATTATGCAATTTGTTATTCTGACTGCCGTTTTAAGCTCACTGAATTCGTGTATTTACATTACTTCAAGGATGCTTTTTGCCCTTACAAAACAGGGAGATGCGCCGCGGATTTTTTTTAAAACGACGAAACGCGGTGTACCGGTATGGGCAATTCTTGCAGGAACACTTTTCGGTTATGTAGGTGTAATTCTTGACTACTTTTTCCCTAACACTGTTTTCTTGTTTTTAATAAACTCGGCCGGTGCGGTTTCTCTTTTTTATTACCTAATTATTGCATATTCCGAAATAAAGCTTCGACGAAAGCTCGAACGTGAAGCGCCGGAAAAATTGAAGTTAAAAATGTGGTGTTTCCCTTATTTAACTTATTTTTCTATTAGTTGTATGCTGGCGGTTCTAATCGTTATGTTATTTCTGCAAGATACGCGTTCGGAAGTTCTTATGAGTTTTATCAGCTTTATTGTTATTCTCCTGGCCTACGCAATACATGCTAAACGTAAAAAAAGGCTTGGACAATATATTGACAAGCCAGTAAGCGGACAATTTGAGAATTAATAATGTCTAAGAAAGACAGGGATATTTCTCATATAAATATATTGCTTCCGGATATTTCCGGAAGTTAATTTCTTTTTAAGGAGGCACTTTATGGAATTAATAGATACTTTGCACATTGATTTAGACCGACTTAATAGCGACCTTGAAAAATATGCGCGGTTCGGGAAAGACCCAAAGGGAGGGATTACAAGACCCAGTTTTTCTCAACCTGATCTTGGCGTTCGTAAACTATTTATTAAAGAACTTCGTCATCTTGGTTTAGAGACTACCATTGATGGGGCTGGAAACATTTGGGGAAGGCTGAAGGGAAACGGGAAAAAGTCAGGAAGCATTGTCATCGGTTCCCATTTGGACACTGTCCCAAACGGCGGAAAATATGATGGTGCGCTGGGCACTCTCATGGCAAAGGAAGTGATACAAACGCTGATTGAAAATGGTATCACCCCTGAACATGATATTGACATTGTATCTTTTACCGCAGAAGAGTCAAATGATTTTAATATCTCAACTTTTGGCTGCCGTTCATTTGCCGGTCGTTTATCAACTGACTTTTTAAAAGATGTATCCGATTCAAAAGGTCTTCGTCTTGTTGATGCACTGAATCGGGTTGGGGGCGGAATAGAAAACTATTCATCTATGAAGCAATTAAGAAAGGACAAAAAAGCATTTATCGAACTTCATATTGAACAAGGCAAACGTTTGGAAGATAAAAATATTTCCGTTGCTATAATAGATAATATGGTGGGCATTTATCGAAATAAAGTTACAATCACAGGTGAAGCCAATCATTCGGGAACAACGATGATGAATAATAGAATAGATGCGTTGACAGCTGCTTCAGAAATGATTTTATCTGTTGAGAGATTTGCCAAGGATGACCCAACTGATCTTGTAGGGACGGTAGGCAAGTTAGATGTATCACCGAATGCGGCTAATATTATACCGGGCAAAATTGAATTTATATTAGAGATAAGAGGAGAAACTGAGGAGAGAATTAATCATACCTTGGAAGAAATCCAGAAGTGCTGGCAGGAAATAGCCAGAAAGCGGAAAGTAATAATTGATCAAGAGGTTATTCAGAATCAAAAGCCAGTCAAAATGGATTCAGATGTAGTTCGAATATTACAGAAGACAGCTGAAGATTCATCCGAACCTTACCTGATATTAGCAAGTATGGCACGACATGATGCCGGATACATGGCAGAGGTCTGTAAATCGGCAATGATCTTTGTTAAAAGTATCGATGGTAAAAGCCACTGCCCGCAAGAATACAGTACACCTGAAGATATTGAAAAAGCGGGAAACTTATTATTGCAAGGAACACTTAATGTTGATCGGGAAATAGACTAAAAGATACAGGTATTTATTTGTGCTATTTTTGACTTTAATAATAAATTTAAAACCTTCCTGTCTTATGAGACAGGGAGGTTTTCTTCGTAAAAAGTCTTTATAGTTGTTGAAGATTACAACTTGTAAATTTACAAGATTATATTGAAGTTAAAATCCTATATCGACCATTTTCGACACACTATTGCAATTTTTACAAAATACAATTACAATTAAATTATAATAAATTCACTAAATCTTCTAAAATATGGTTTTGGTTAGGGGTTGTTGCTGTTGTCGCAAGTCATAACGAGTCTTCGTGATTCAATAGATTCAGTGAAATCTGAGGTTATTGAATGGCGAAGATATTTTCATAAATATCCTGAATTATCCTTCAAGGAAGAAAAAACTTCGCAATTTGTATTTGAAAGATTGCAAACCGTTGAAAACCTGGAAATTTCACGTCCTACAAAAACAAGTGTAATGGCAAGATTGATTGGCAGAAAACCAGGAAAAATTATTGCGATGCGTGCTGATATGGATGCACTGCCAATTCATGAAGAGAACGATCTTCCATTTGCTTCTAGAAACGATGGCGTTATGCACGCATGCGGACATGATGGCCATACAGCGATGCTGCTGGGGGCTGCGAAGGTATTGGCTCAATATAAGGATAGCATCAATGGGGAGATTCGATTTATCTTTCAACATGCCGAAGAATTGCAGCCAGGCGGCGCTCGGGAAATGGTCAAAGCAGGTGTATTGGAAGGTGTAGATCAAGTGATCGGCATCCATCTTTGGTCGCCAATGCCTGTTGGTAAGATTGGCATTTGTTATGGATCGGCGACAGCTGCTTCTGACATGCTTGATATTGTTATTCAAGGAAAAGGCGGTCATTCTGCCAAACCTCAGGAAACTGTTGACCCAATTGCTATAGGTTCACAAATCGTCAGCAACCTTCAGCATATCGTTTCAAGGAATATCGATCCGTTAGATTCTATTGTTATTTCATTAACCAAATTTAACGGCGGGGATGCATATAATGTTATTCCGGATACTGTTTCTTTAGGCGGTTCAATTCGAACTTTAAATCAGAATATACGAAAAAAACTACCTGACCTTATTGAACAAGTTGTTAAAGGTATTGCTGAAGCTCACGGTGCAGCATATAAAGCAAATGTTACCTTTGGATATGGTTCTGTTATCAACGATGAAACAGTGACAAAGGCTGTTGAAGAAACGATTGTTGATGTTTTTGGTAAAGAAACCTTGATCAAAATGCCCCCGGAAATGGTGAGTGAAGACTTTTCAGCATATTCTAACGAAAAACCGGCATCCTTTATATTTGTTGGGGCCGGTAATGAGGAAAAAGGTATTGTATATCCACATCACCATCCGCGTTTCACAATTGACGAAGCTGCTTTGAATCATGGGGTAACATTATTTGTCAATGCTGCATTAAAGCTGTTAGGCGAAAATTAAGTTAATGAAAGGAAGGGAACGTGATGAAATATATCCATCTGCTTTCCATATTGCCTTTTCTAGGCATATTAGTTGGAATTATTTTTGCAAACAGGGTAACCCCTTATGTTTTGGGAATGCCTTTTATGATTTTTTATCTGCTTTTATGGCTCGTTTTAACGTCAATCATTTTAGCTGTTGTTTATAAGTTTGACCCTCAAAATAAAGGGGAGGAAACCACCAATGAATAGTGCTCTTATCATTATGGCTATATTCCTAATAGTGACCATTTACCTTGGCGTTCAAGCCAAAAAAGGGAAAGATATGGACCTCGAGCAATGGACTGTCGGAGGCCGGGGTTTTGGCAGTATATTTGTATTCCTGTTAATGGCCGGCGAAATCTATACAACCTTTACATTTTTAGGAGGAAGCGGCTGGGCATACAGTAAGGGCGGTGCAGCCTTTTATATTATTGGCTATGGAGCATTAATGTATGTTATTTCGTATTACCTTCTTCCGCCTGTTTGGAAATATGCAAAGAAGCACAATCTTATGTCGCAATCAGATTATATGATAAAAAAATATAATAGCCCTTATCTTGGGGTATTAGTGGCCATTGTCGGCGTTATTGCAATGATTCCGTATCTTATTACTCAATTTCAAGGATTGGGGCTTATTGTATCCGAAGCATCTTATGGATTAATTTCACCAACGCTGGCGGTTTGGATTGGAGCGATTTCAGTCACTGTTTATGTCATGGTTTCAGGTATTCATGGCTCAGCATGGACAGCTGTTCTTAAGGACATTATGATTTTAGCTGTTTGTATCTTTCTGGGTATTTATTTACCGCTTCATTATTACGGCGGCTTTGAGCCGATGTTTAAAGCTGTTAATGCCGCGAAGCCAGGGTTTACAGCACTTCAAGATAAAGGTTTGAGTCTTTCATGGTTTATTTCTACCGTATTATTGACGTCACTCGGCGCCTATATGTGGCCGCATACGTTTGGGGCATCATTTTCTGCAAAAAGTCCAAAAGTGTTTAGAAAAAACGCAATTTTTATGCCATTGTATCAGATGATTTTAATGTTCGTGTTTTTAGTAGGATTTGCAGCTATTCTGCAAGTTCCAGGTTTGAAAAACGGCGATCTTTCATTACTGCGTTTATCCGAAAAGACTTTTGACCCATGGTTTATTGGTTTAGTAGGAGCTGCGGGATTGCTGACAGCCATTGTTCCGGGTTCATTGATATTGATGACTTCTGCTACAATGTTATCCAAAAATGTGATTCAAGTGTTCGCGCCAAAAATGCCGGATCAAAGCGTTCCAAAACTGGCAAAGTACTTGGTACCGATTGTTGCATTAATAACAGTGTTTGCTACGCTTAAAGGCGGCAGTGCACTTGTACCTTTACTTTTAATGGGATATAGCTTAGTAACGCAGCTTTTCCCAGCCATTGCATGCAGTTTGTTAAAACGTAATCCAATCACTAAGGCAGGTGCTGCTTGCGGTATTATTGCCGGCATTTTAGTTATTGCCTATACAACAATTACAGGAACTACAATAGCCAGTCTATTTCCAAGCTTGCCGCAAACCCTTAAAGACCTTAATATCGGTGTTGTAGCAATGGTTATTAATATCATTGTCATGATTGTTATCAGCCTCGTTACGAAAAAAAACATGAATGAAGAAACAATTAAAGATGCTAATAAAGTTAGTGCTGGTTAACAATGTGAAAATTTTAAATTTTTGTATTAAAAATGGAGGAATAAAACATGCTGGATCAATTGTTTAAGAGACTTGAAGAATTATATCCTGAATTAGTAGAATTTCGCCGGGATCTTCATATGCATCCTGAACTTTCATTTCAAGAAGTTGATACACCTAATAAGGTGGCTGAATATCTCGAAAATTTAGGGATTGAAGTGAAAACCGGAGTAGGCGGAAGAGGTGTTGTAGGTTTTCTAAAAGGCGGTAAGCCGGGTAAAACCGTTGCGCTTAGGGCTGATTTTGATGCACTGCCTATCCAAGATGAAAAAGATGTGCCATACAAATCTAAAGTCCCAGGCGTTATGCATGCCTGCGGACACGATATTCATACGGCAGGATTACTTGGCGTTGCCAAAGTGTTAAGTGAGGTAAGAGACGAGCTGGAAGGAAACGTTGTCTTTATTCACCAGTTTGCGGAAGAAGTAACGCCAGGCGGGGCAAAAGCTATGGTAGAAGACGGCTGCTTGGATGGCGTCGATGCTGTATACGGCGCCCATGTCTGGTCTCCTGATCCATATGGTACTGTATTGTTCAAAGAAGGCTATGCAACAGCTGCGGCTGATTCATTTGAAATTAACATTCAAGGTAAAGGCGGACATGGTGCGATGCCTAATACAACGATTGATTCACTAGTCGTTGGCAGCCAGCTGGTTTTAAACCTTCAACAAATCGTCAGCCGCCGCGTTGATCCGCTTAACCCTGCGGTCGTCACTGTAGGATCTTTTCACAGCGGACAAACCTTTAATGTTATTGCTGACACAGCAAATATTAAAGGAACTGTTCGGACATTTGATGAGGAAACAAGAGATCTTATTGAAGAAGAACTTCGCAAAGTTGTGAAATCTACATGTGAAGGTGCAGGAGCAACTTTTACAATAGACTACCAACGCGGTTACCCGGGTGTATGGAATGATCCAGAGGAAACAAGAAGGGTTGAATCCCTTACTAAATCTATTATCGGCGAAGAAAATGTCAAAGAATTAGTACCAGCAATGGGCGGGGAAGACTTTTCCTACTATGTAAAAGAAGTCCCGGGTACATTCTTCTTCGTCGGAGGAAGAAATCCAGATATCAATGCTACCTACCCGCACCACCATCCAAAATTTGATGTGGATGAAAGGGCAATGTTAGTTACAGGGAAAATCTTTATTGCAGCTGTTTTTGACTATTTAACTAATGGAAAAGTACGCCCATTGACAATAAAAGAAACAAGCGTATAAAGAACACTTTCCGATTGGCAATCCTCTTTAATCATAAAATAGCAAAAGTCACTTTTCATATTGTGAAAAGTGACTTTTTGCTATTAAATGTGCATCATATCGTCCCTACTAATATACTGGCAATAACAACAGAACCAATGGTTACGGTCGTAAAGCCGCCGATTAACATTGGGGTTAATATCTCATTAAAAATTGCCTTTTCTTCTTCTTTATTCCGGCTCACACTGCGGCTGACTTCCTCGCTGATTAAATAATCCCCCGGGAAGCCAAATGTGGCAGTCAGAGCAACGGGAATTCCCTTCAAAGGATCCCATTTTACAATTTTTGAACCTACATATCCTCCAATAATAATACCAATAATTCCGATGATGATAATTAACAGCATTTGCGGTAATGTTTTTATAAACATCATAGGTGTAATATCATTTAATGAGACGGTTACCATGAATATTAAACCGATCATACCTACTGTAAATGCGTTAGCTCGTTCCATGACGCGATCAGGATAAAAACCGGCATATCTCCCGATAATACCAATAGCAAGCGCCCATAAGCTGTAGGAAACATGGGTATAATGGCCTAAAATAACCGCTAAGGCGCCGCCGATAATAACTTGGAAAAATAAAACAGTGGTCGTTTGATATTTTTCCGGAATCCATGTTTTTGCAGTTGTTTCCGACTTTGCTTGCGGATCATCAGCAATCGTAGCAGCTACATAATTGCCATTATCCATAGCTTGACGAACTTTTAGAGCATGTCTTCTAAGTAAATTTGCAGTGAGAGGCATTCCAAACAAACCTTGAAAAGAAAGAATTAAAACAGGAATAGTAATTAAACTGGTTAAACCTAATGCTTTTAATTTTTGTGAGGTAATAAGGAAGGCTATAATACCGCCTGTCAATGGTCCTACCCCTGATACAGCTGTTTTATAGTCAAATACAAGTGTAACAATCGTAATGATGAGAATACTGGAAACAGCAATACCAAACAGTGCTATAAAAGCTGCTCTCCATTGAACTTTCATTGTTTTAATAGGGATTAAAGTTCCCATATGAACAATGATTGGGGCGGAGCCAAGTACGGCGCCAACTTGAACAAATGTCGAATCAACAATCATTTTTTTAGGCAATATACCTGCCCATGTAAGTGCAAGATAGCCAAGAAGTGCTACGAGCAGCATTGGGATTTTCGCCCGCGTCGCAATAGAAATGATTTCTCCAACAACGATAATGCATAAAATAATCGCTGTTGCTACTGTAGGATCATGTAACATCAGGTCCCTCCTTAAATAAAAATATATTTTTATAAAAAGACGAATGATACTTAGAATGAATGATCATTCGTCTCTTGTTTACCATCTAAACAACGGAAAATGATTCTCCTATGTTGTGAATATTACGACAATTGGTTATAAGAAAAATGTTATTTAAGCAATTTAAATGGCGCGTTAACCAGGATTTTAACACCGTCCTCCAGTGAATCTTCATCTACAGTAAATTTAGGATGATGGTGGGGAGCCGTGATACCTTTTTCTTTATTCCCAGCGCCAACCGGTATAAAGCATCCCGGTGCTTTAGTTAAGAAAGCTGAGAAATCTTCGCCGCCCATTGCCGCCGGCGGGTATTCGATATAATCTTTTCCAAACACCTCCTCAATCATTTCTTCCATCTTTCTAGTGACGTTTTCATCATTATTGACACTGGCATATCCGAACTGATAATCAAGCTCATATGAAGCACCATGGGCTTCAGTTACACCTTTAATAATCTTCTTCATCAATTTAGGCGCATTGTTACGGATTTCAGGGTTAAAGCTCCGCACAGTGCCGCCAAGTTCTACAGATTGCGGGATGACATTGTTAGCTGTACCGCCGTGAAACTGTGTGACCGAAATGACTAATCTTTCAATTGGATCAGTATTTCGAGAGACGATATGCTGAAGATTGGCGACCACTTGCGAACCAATCGCCACAGGGTCAATGGCATTTTCCGGCTGCGAAGCATGACTGCCTCTCCCATGAATTTTTATCTCAAATGTATCAGCATTAGCTGTAATTGGACCATAACCGATACCAATTTTTCCTTTTGGGAGCAGAGACATCAAATGCAACCCGACGATTTCATCGACACCATCCATGACACCTGCGTCGACCATTTCCTGCGCACCTCCGGGAGGAAGCTCTTCGGCATGCTGGAAGATAAATCTTACTTCACCATTTATATCATCCTTCATTTGCGACAATATTTTTGCCGCTCCTAAAAGCATGGCAGTATGTCCATCATGACCGCAAGCATGCATGACACCTTTATTTTTAGAAGCAAATTCAAAATCATTTTCTTCTAATATAGGCAAGGCATCCATATCCGCCCGAAAAGCAATGACTTTGCCTGATGCTTGTCCAATTAAGCGGGCTACCACGCTTGTTTCAGTTGGGCGGGAGACTTCGAGATTTCCAAAGGATTGAAGTTTCTCATAGACAAATTGTGAGGTTTCCTTTTCTTCAAAAGAAAGTTCGGGATTTTCATGAAGGTATCTTCTCCAATTAATCACATCTTGTTTAACACTATTGACTAAGTCATTTAATGATGTTGCCAGTGCCATAACATGACTCCTTTCGAGGATATATGATATTAGTCCTAATTATATTGAATTGTTAGTTTTGTGTCAATATTAAATTTTCTGAAATTTAAGCGAGTTTTCATTGATTTAATTTGGCAAAATTTATACTACCATACAAGTATGCTAGTATGGTAGTATGGTAATAGAAGGAGGAAAGCAAATGAACGGATTAAAGAATAACGTGAATTCTTCAAGAGATACTGTGTATCAAATTTTACGAGAAGAGATTTTAACATTGAAGCTTGAACCTGGAACAAGCATTTCTGAAGCCGAAGTGTCAAAAAAGCTTGATGTGAGCCGTACGCCGGTAAGAGAAGCTTTTCTTCGATTATCTCAAGAGGGATTATTAGATATATATCCACAAAAAGGAACTTATGTTTCATTAATTGATTTAACCCTTGTTGAAGAAGGAAGATTTATGCGGGAACAGTTAGAGAGGGCTGTTATCAGGCTGGCGTGTGAAAATTTTCCCGTTGAGCAGCTTATATCATTAGAAATGAATTTGAAAATGCAAGAGCTGCATGTTGAAAAAAAAGATTACACAGGGATGTTTGAACTCGATGAAGAGTTTCACCGTATGATCTTTACAGGCTGTAATAAAAAGAATATATGGCTTGCGATTCAAAAAATGAATTTTGATTTTAATCGTATCAGAATGTTGAGACTATCAACTAATTATAATTGGGATGATATTTTTTCTCAGCACTCCAAGATTGCTGAGGCTATAAGGAATCGGAACCCGGATCTTGCCGAAAAGACTATGGAAGACCATTTAACAAGCGTTATGGTTTATAAAGAAGAACTTAAGCAAAGTTATCCGAATTATTTTAAGTAAAAACTCACCATAGGGTGTTTTCAGTTTAAATGAAAGCGATGTCACTTCCCCTATATGGGGGATAGGATGAGTATTTTTGTAAGCGGCGCCAAAATTAAATTTAAATGTATGATTGATTGGGGGAAGAAGGTTATGATAAAAAGATATAGCATTTTCGTTGTAGTCATGCTGTTTCTTGCTAATGCTATTAACTATTTGGACCGCTCGGCTTTTTCGGTAGCCGTACCGTATATTAAAAAGTCATTAGACATTAATGCAGCCGAGTTAGGTATCATAATGAGTGTCTTTTTTGTAGGGTATGCAATTTTCAATTTCATTGGCGGGTATTTATCTGATAAATACGGTCCAAGAAAAATATTTGCCGGGTCAATGACACTTTGGTCGATCTTTTGCGGATTAACGATTACGGCGTTTAACTTTGTTTCACTTTTTGTTATTCGATTATTATTCGGGTTTGGAGAAGGACCTCTTGCTGCAACAACGAATAAAACAGTAAACAATTGGGTGCCAAAGGAAAAACGTGCCCGGGCGACTGGTATTGCTTTTTCAGGTTCTCCTTTAGGCGGAGCGATTGCGGGGCCAATTGTCGGTTTTATCGCAATTCTTTGGAATTGGAAAATTTCCTTTATTGTTATTACTCTGATTGGGATTATTTGGGCTATTGTTTGGTATAAATTCATTAAGGACAAGCCGCGAGATCTTCCTAATGTTTCGGAAGAAGAATTAAAAGACTATGAACCGGAAACTGAAATGGCAGCGGTTTCGAAAAAATCAGCGAAAACGCCGTTGACGTTTTACTTGAAGCAGCCAACGATTTTATGTACGGCGATCGCCTTTTTTGCTTATAACTTTATTCTTTACTTTTTTACAACATGGTTCCCAGGTTATCTTTCAATGGAAAGACATTTAAATATTGAAAGTATGAGCATCGCCACATCCGTTCCATGGATTGTTGGATTTTTTGGTTTAGTGCTTAGCGGAACAATCTCAGATTTTATTTATAAAAAGACAGGTAAACTTTTGTTTTCTCGAAAGGTTATCCTTGTAAGCGGTTTATTATGTTCGGCTGTTTGTATCGGCTTAACCGGACTTGCAAAAACAGCGGTTAGTGCTGTTATTCTAATGGCATTAGGCATCTTCTTTATGTATATCACAGGCGCACTCTATTGGGCGGTTATTTCAGATACTGTCGAAGCTGATAAGGTTGGCGGTGCAAGCGGTTTTGTTCATACGTTAGCTAACATTTCCGGGATTATCGCGCCAAGTGTCACAGGTTTTATTGTACAATTCACAGGTTCATTTACGAGCGCCTTTTTACTCGCTGGTGCTCTGGCTCTTATCGGTGCCGTTTGTGTTTGGATATTTGTTAAACCCTTTAAAGTAAAAAACAATAAACAACATGTCGCTTAAGATTTATAATTGGAGGAATAATAATGAAAGCCATTCAAGTAGTAAAACCAGGACAAATAGAAATCATTGAAAAGGACATGCCGGAAATTAAACGCGGCAACGAGGTTTTAGTAAAAGTGCGTATGGTCGGGATATGCGGTTCGGATATGCATATTTATCATGGAACGAACCCAATGGCTACCTATCCAAGAATTATCGGTCATGAAGTGGCCGGAGAAATTGTTGAAATAGGGGCAGATGTTAAGAATGTAGCTCCGGGAGATAAGATTGTGTTAGAACCCATTCAAACTTGCGGCGAATGTTATGCGTGCAGGAAAGGCAGAAATAATGTATGCGAAAAATTAAATGTCTATGGTGTTCATATTGACGGAGGATACCAGGAATATCTTGTTCTTCCTGAAAATAATGTTCACAAGGTAAGCGGGCAATTGGATTGGCAAGAGGCAGTTTTAGTTGAACCATTTACTATTGGCGCACAGGCTAACTGGAGAGGGGACGTCAGAGAAGGAGATATTGTCTTCATCATGGGAGCCGGGCCTATTGGTTTAAGTGTTTTAAAGATTGCTAAATTGAAAGGCGCCGTTTGCATTATTTCTGACTTAAGTGATGATAAGCTTGCTTATGCGAAAGAACAAGGCGCTGACTATGTTATCAATGCTATGAAAGATGATGTAAAAGAAGAGATTAATAGAATCACAGGCGGTTACGGTGCCAATGTTACGATTGATGCAGTTTGTACCACCAAAACATTTGAAGACTGTATCGCATTAACTTCCGCGGCGGGACGTGTCGTAACGCTTGGCTTTAATGAAGAGCCGTCACAAATCCCGCAGCTTCCGATCACCGGAAAGGAATTAACAATCGTTGGCTCGCGGTTGCAATCAAATAAATTTCCGGAAGTGATTGCATTATTTAATGAAGGGAAAATTCAAGCGGGATCATTCGTCACTCATCAATTCCGCCTGGAAGACATTCACAAAGCCATCGAACAAATCGAAACGGAACCGGACAAAGTCAGAAAAGTAGTATTAGAAGTTAATTAACAGTTTGTTCACGGGGTCAAACCCCGTGAACGTGTGGATAATGTGGATATTATAAATCAATGATGAGATACAAAGGCTATTGGAGGAATCAACTGTGGAAATGGTATTTAGATGGTACGGCGAGGGAAATGACAGCGTCAGCCTTGATCAGATTAAGCAAATTCCCGGCGTTAAAGGCATCGTTTGGGCGTTGCATGATGTTCCGGCTGGGGAAGAATGGCCAATGGATAAAATTCTTGAAGTCAAAAAGCAAGCTGATGAATATGGATTCAATATTGATGTCGTTGAGAGTGTCAACGTTCATGAAGATATCAAGCTTGGACTGCCAACAAGAGACAAATATATCGAAAACTATAAAAAAACGATTGAAAAGTTAGCGAAAGCCGGTGTTAAAGTCATCTGTTATAACTTCATGCCGGTGTTTGATTGGACAAGGACCGATTTATACAAAGAACATGAAGACGGCTCAACGGCTCTTTTCTATGAAAAGGCAAAAGTTGAAAATCTCGACCCGATGGATTTGGTTCATGAAATTGCTGACAATCCAAAATTTACAATGCCCGGTTGGGAACCAGACAGATTAAAAGACCTTTCCAAACTATTTGAAGCTTACAAGCATGTCACAGAGGAAGATCTATGGAATAACTTGAAGTATTTCTTAGAACAAATTATTCCGGTTGCTGAAGTTAATGACATTAAGATGGCCATCCATCCGGACGATCCGCCTTGGACGATTTTTGGGCTGCCGCGCATTATAACCAACAAGGAAAACATTAGAAGATTTCTAGATCTTGTTGATAGCCCGTACAATGGCATTACGCTTTGCAGCGGTTCTCTCGGCGCCAATCCTAATAATGATGCAGCAGACATGGTTAGAACTTTTGCTGACAGAATTCCTTTCGGTCATATAAGGAATGTAAAAATCTTCGAAAATGGAGATTTTATCGAAACATCACATAGAACAACAGACGGATCAGTTGATATTTATGATATTGTCAAAGCTTATCATGAAAACAATTTTACCGGTTATATCAGACCGGATCACGGCAGACATATTTGGGGGGAAGAATGCCGGCCTGGTTACGGACTGTATGATAGAGCGCTTGGCATTATGTATCTATTAGGCATTTGGGATTCCTTAGAAAGGCAGGAGAAATAACATGTTAAGTCTAAATGAAAATTTAAAAGGTAAAGTGGCCGTTATTACAGGCGGCAGCGGTGTCCTATGCAGTGCTATGGCAAAGGAGCTTGCAAGACAGGGTGTTAAAGTCGCTGTTTTAAACCGTCATCTTGAAAAAGGGGAAAAGGTTGTCGAGGAAATTGAACAATCCGGGGGCGAGGCAATTGCCGTTGCTTGTGATGTAACCGACAGCGAAAGTGTTAAAGCGGCGGAAAAAAACGTTAGTGAAAAATTCGGCAGTTGTGATATATTGATAAATGGAGCAGGCGGCAACCATCCAAAAGGTTCAACAACCAATGAAACTTTTAACGCAGAAGACCTTGAAGATAACGATATTACGTCTTTCTTTGATTTAGATGAAAAAGGATTTGGACATGTCTTTGATTTAAACATTCTTGGAACGCTGATCCCGACTCAAGTTTTCACTAAGAAAATGATTAATAAACAAGGCGCAATTGTTATCAACATGTCGTCGATGAGTGCGCCAAGCCCGATGACGAAAGTCCCTGCTTACAGCGCTGCTAAAGCGGCAGTGACCAATTTCACTCAATGGTTAGCTGTCCATATGGCGGACGCGGGCATTCGTGTCAATGCGCTGGCTCCAGGATTCTTTTTAACTGAACAAAATAAAAGGCTTTTAACAAATGAAGATGGTTCGTTAACAGAGAGATCACATAAAATCATCTCACACACGCCAATGCGCAGATTTGGTAAACCGGAGGATCTTCTGGGAACGTTGTTATGGTTGGTTGATGAGAACATGTCAGGTTTCGTTACAGGTGTAACAATCCCTGTTGACGGCGGATTTATGGCTTACTCTGGTGTTTAATTTTTTTCAATAATGTTTATATCTAAGCAAAGACAATGTTCTTATAATTTAAGAAATATGAAAGGAGGCTTTTTTTATGCAACCTGAAGTTATAACATTTGGTGAATCCATGGGACTGTTTATGCCGACAGGCCAAAAGGGAATCGCAAATTCATCACAATTCGAAAAGTCTTTTGGCGGGGCGGAAACTAATCTTGCCATTGGTATATCCCGTCTTGGGCATCAAGTCGGCTGGTTTGGGCATCTCGGCGATGAACCGATCGGTCATTATATTTTTAAAGTGCTTCGCGGCGAAGGTATTGACGTCTCTGAAGTAAAGTTTCACGAGGATGCGAATACTGGATTTATGATACGGGAATTTATCTCCGGGAAATCTTCCGTTTATTATTACCGGAAAAATTCAGCTGCATCTCTTATGAAACCGGAAGATCTCAATGAATCGTACATTAAAAATGCAAAAATTTTACATGTCACTGGCATTACGCCGGCACTAAGCGACTCATGCCGTGAAACGGTTGCTAAAGCTATTGATATCGCTAAATCCCACGGAGTCAAAGTTTGTTTTGACCCTAATCTTCGTCTTAAACTTTGGGATATTGAGCAAGCGCGACCGGTTTTATTGGACTTTGCACAAAAAGCTGATATCTTTTTACCGGGGCTTGATGAACTGGAATTGTTATATGAAACTGATGATTTTAATACAATTTTAAATCATTTAAAAGAACTCCCTTGTCCTTCGATAATAAAGGGCGGAGATAACAAGACATATGTTTTTCAAGACGGCAATTTAACAAGCGTACCTTATTTTAAAATCGATCAAATTGTTGATACAGTCGGAGCGGGCGATGGATTCTGCGCCGGTTTTATTACTGGGCTTTTAGAAAATAAAACTCTTGAAGAATCAGTAAAACTTGGCAATTTAATTGGCTCAATGGTTATTCAATCTCACGGGGATTGGGAAGCGCTGCCGACTAAGAGACAAGTTGAACAAGCCCTTGGCATAACCAATCATATAGAAAGATAAGGGGACTGGAATCATGAAAAAGCTAAAGTTAATTCAGAATATAGTTGACGCAGGGGTTGTTGCCGTTATCCGCGGAGATTCCGCAGAAGAGGTTATTGAAATAGCAAGACATGCCATTCTTGGCGGTATTAAAGTCATTGAAATTACTCTGACTGTCCCTAAAGCTTTAAAAGCTATTGAAACGTTATCAGATGAATTCCAAAGTGATGACTTAACTGCTGATAATTATGCAATTATTGGTGCCGGGACGGTTCTTGACCCTGAAACGGCCAGAGCTGCCATCCTTAATGGTGCAGAATTTATCGTTTCACCAAACCTTAATGAAGAAACGGTAAAGTTATGTAACCGGTATCGTGTACCTGTCATGCCTGGGGCAATGACCATCCAAGATATGCAAAGCGCATTGGAATTAGGTGTCGACATCATTAAACTATTCCCGGGAAATGCTTTCTCTCCAAGTATGATTAAAGCAGTTAAAGGACCGCTTCCGCAAGTGAATATTATGCCGACCGGAGGCGTGTCATTAGATAACCTCCATGAATGGATAAAAGCAGGGGCAGCAGCTGTTGGTATTGGTTCCGATTTAACAAAAGGACTGGGTGAAAGTAAAGATTACCAAGTCATAACTGAAAAGGCCAGGCAATATATGAATGCCTATCATGAAGCAAAGCAGCAGTAATTATTATTAAAAGCGAGGGACAACCCTCGCTTTTATATTTCACCCAGCTCCGGTACCTGCTCATTGTTAGTTTCAGACATGAAAGCTGGATTTTTCTCTATGTTATACACTTTCTTACTTTTAATTAAGTATCTCTTCAATAAAGTGCTTTTTGTCATAAATAAATAAGTGGGAGGGTGCTTCTTAAGCTTTGAAATAGAAACTTTTGAGGTTGATAATAAATGGATTGGCAAAAAGGCCATGTATTTAAATGCTTTGTAACATTTACTTGAGATTTCAACTTTGACAAAACCTAATTTTTCGCTCCCATTGTTTAACATCGTAATTCCTACAATACCTTTAATGTTTTCTCTAAGCGGATGCTCATATATAAATTCTGCCACACCCGGCATAGACTGCTTGGTTAGTTTGTATAGGTGAAGAATCCTTTGAATATCATTTTTAAATGCACGCATTTCCTTCAACAATTGAGCGTTGTGCAGGTGAATTTTAATAAGCAGGTCATTCTTTTTGATTTTAGTCCCATCGGAAAAGGTTACATCACGCCCTTTATATCGGGTTAATTTTACCCTGAAAATATTATCGCTGGTTCTCCCGTTTTTCCCGATATCATTTAAATGTGAAAATGAATAATAAATCGGATCAACAAAATTCCACAGAGTCAATACCAACCGCCTTACCCACATGAGCATACTTCTCCTTTACTTTTCATCAAAAATCTATAATGGCTATTTTTAAAATAAGTATAAGTTAATGATAACATACCCGAAAAAGGGGAAAATATATCCTGCAGCATCAAGGGAAACGATGGTAATACAATTGTATGTATAAAGGTTCGTGAAGGCTCATTCCTTTTTTATAAGGCGTTACTTATTGACTATTGTTTTCTATTTTATTGTTGAATCCTTCAATGATTTGATGTGCTCCTTATCAGCATTTTCAAAAGCATTAGCCGTTTTATTAAGAACTTCTTTCATATTAAATAAAATAGAAGTAATATGATCAAAAGATACAGTCGTTCTCCCAATTGGCAAATGGGCAACTGCAGCATTGACCCGTCGGCTGATATTTTGTACTGCGCTGTTTTCAATTTCTATTTTACCAGCCGCTTCCTTTAAATGGGCGGGAATAATTTTCAAATTGTCCATGTTTCGTCATCCTTGCTCGCATCTTTTCTTGTCTGATATGCTCAGCCATTATTCTTAGTTCCCTGCTTTTGTTATGTAAATATTCGATTTGCTGGCTAATCGTGCTGATCAGCCGCTTATGATATTCAATAAATACCTGCTTTTCTGATGTTTGCCAGTCATCTAAAGAGGAAACGGTAAAATGAACCCTTTGGTCAACAACCCGAAGTTCATCAATATTTTGTTCTAATATTCTTGCCGCGTCTTCATATTCCTCAGGATTTAGATATTCTAACTTCAAAATTTCACCATCCTTTTTGAACCCGGGTTATATTACAAATAACCTAATCGAAAGGGTTGGTTTTCAATTGATTTTGTAAACAATTTAATTAAAATTTAACCGAAATTTAAGAAATAGTTGGGTTTTTATGTATAATTATACACGAAAAGAATAGTGTGATAATGGCATAGCACAATTTTGATTCTAAAGTCCCGGACAAAAAATACAAAGCGAGTTACAGTAAAGAAAACTTGGCTGGTGCCAATTTATGCTTTCCTAACGTACAAAAAAAACCCGATTGTTATAACAACCGGGGGAAATCTAGTTTTGTTTCTTTACAACAATAACTTTAGATATTCTTTTAATAAGACATTCCTCGAGATCATCTTGGGAAATCAAACCTAAAGTTAATGCAGCATCAATTTTTTCTTTATCAGGTTTTTTTACTGTTTGGATGCAATCCGACAAATTTAAATCTTCAAGTTTTTTTACCGTTTTAACTTCATTGAACTTTTCCGATTTCCGTATTTGCCGCTGTACTTTTAAATCACCAAATTCTGACTCGCCTTTGGCATTCTCACCAAGTACATTGTCAAAATATAGATTAAAGGTCTTTTTAAGTTCTGAGAGCTCGTCCTCGATTTCTTTTGCTTTTAAATTAAGTTCATGAAATCTTCTAACCATTTTTTCGGTGATTTGGACATCACTTGTATTGGGCAAGGTCAATCCCCCATCCATTTGAATATTTATTTCATGCTTATGATGAACCGGGGACAAATATGATTTTAGTTATCAGAAAAAACGGGATGCCCCCTGTAATACGAAATCACTTTAAGGACATCCCGAAATAAGGGAGCAATTTAATAAAGTTGTCAATTGTCATTTTCCTATAAAATTCTGCAGGAGTTTTATAGGAAAATTGGTTAGTACTTTTCTTATTAAGAATTATTAATAAGATAGTATATTTTATTAACATACTCGAGAACAGGTTCGTGGTAAATCATTCCAAACGATGGGTTCCTTTTTAATATAAATGAATATTATCCTTATCATTAAAAGCATATAAACGACATAAGTGGGAAAATCATATCATTTAAAAAACAGAAGAAAATTCACTTTCAGCTACACTTTTTCTTATTTTTTTCTTACAATAAAATTAATTAACTTTTAAGAGATACATAGTGAACTAATAAGTTTAGGAGTAGAATAGTATGGATTATCGAATTCAAGCGACACAGCAGACACCAGCTTATATTATTTATTTACTGGACATCAGCGCATCGATGAACCAATTAATGGATGCCGGGGGAGAGCAAAAGAGGCGGATGGATGTTGTGACAACAGCACTGAATTCTGCCATTCGCCAAATGGTTTTTAGATCAACTAAAGGCAGCAGATTAAGTCCTCGATATAAAATATCAATTTTGGCATACAGCGATCATGTGTTTGATGTTCTCGGAGGCGTTAAAAGTATTGATGAAGTCGCCAGAATGAAACCGCTTGAGAATATTCAAACGCAGCGTTTAACGGATACAGCAAAGGCCTTTACAGCTGCGGAGAAAATTCTGCGTCAAGAACTTCCGCAATTACAAAATTGCCCGGCACCATTAATTTGTCATATGACCGATGGGGCTTTTACAGGAGAAGATCCTGAACCGGTTGTTAAGCGAATAATGGAGTTAAAGGTCCCTGACGGTCATGTGTTAATTGAAAACATCTTTATTTCAGATGAAATATTAGCAAGTCCGATCGACAATCCGAAAAAATGGCCGGGTATTATGCCTGAAACCGAACTGGATGAAGCGTATGGCATGAAATTAAAAAGGCTCTCAAGCCCATTGCCGGAGAGCTATCGGGAAATGATGATTGAAACTGGATATAAAATTGAACCAGGTGCATTGATGATGCTTCCGGGAACGAATGGCGATTTAGTTTCGCTGGGATTTCAGATGTCCGCAGCCACACCTGTCAGATAAAGGAGTGAAGATATGTATGTTTTCGTTTTTATGTGATCAAAGGTCTGAAACACCAATTAAGCGCTTATATGAAGATCCATTTTCTTGTCTGTACGGTTACGCCAGATCTAATGAAACGCAGCAGCATAATGATGTTGGACAAGATTACTTGATTTTTAAAATAGACGAACGTTCATGCTCATTTGTGCTTTGTGATGGTGTCAGTTTATCTTTTTGCGGAGATATTGCTGCGAAATTTTTATCACATAAACTCATGGATTGGTTAAAACGCTTCCAGTTAAAAGATCTGCAACAAAAAGACATGATGAAGCAGCGTTTGGAAACTTATCTTAATGAAATTGTTGATGAAGCAACCGATTTGGTTGAAAAACAGCCGTTGCCCCGGTCTATGCCTGTTCTGCTAAGGGATGTATTAGAGGAAAAAAGAAAACAAGGCAGTGAAGCTATGTTTGTTTGCGGCAGAGTGGATATGATTAGCCCGATGACTAATGAAGCTAATATTTTTCTGGCTTGGTGCGGTGATTCCCGTATTCGTCTATGGGAAAAGGAGGAAGAAATAACCTCAATACTCAGGCATGATTTAAATGACAAGCAGCGTTGGTCAACAAAAAGAGGCTTGGTAAACGGTGATGTTCAGACCTTTGTATCTTCTGATGTTGACAGGCTCATTGATCGTTTGGCTGTATACTCCGACGGATTTCATATTATTGATCAGTTTAAGGAAATACCTTCTATAGAATTTCTTCCTTATTATATGTCAAAATCGTTGGATTCACCGGCAAGTGATGATATTTCTTATTTAGACCTTTTGTGGTAAATGATGTTTTTGGGAAGGGATGTGATTATCCTTGGAATCTATTATTGTAACGTTTATTCATCATGATAGAGAAATAGACTTATTTTTGCCCAACCATATTGATAGTCAATCTATTGTTATCGCTTTAAATGAATGGCTTGGTCATGAGTATAACTGGTCCAACGGCGTTCACGATTTGGAATATTCGTTTGATCTTAAACATTGGTTCCGTTTGGAAAAACAACAAACCTTTGAAAAGGCCGGAATTTGGGACGGTGCCTTTATAAGGTTAAGTAAAGATGCTGTTTCTGCTTTACAAACTGAAAAGGACTTTGAAAAGCATGGTTTGACTTATCAGGATGATAAAGCCAACCATGACTATCAAGATGATACAGGACATGTATGGAAAATCATTGATTAATGAGGGATGATAAATGCGAAAATCACCATATTTTAAGCGATCGCCCCGGCTGAAGCTGACATTGCCGACGGGAAAGATCATCGTTCATAATCCGAAAAGGGAGCCAATGGCGCCGAAATTTAGTTTTGAAACGATGGTCATTCCCATTTTTTTAACGATCGCAACAGTGCTCATTATGTATTATTTATCAAAGACGCTATTTAAAAGCGGCTATTATGCGTTATTTATGATGGCGATGAGCATTCCGATGTTAGGTTCATACATTGCAACAATCGGCATGTTCTTCAGAAAGAAAAAAGTACATAAAAAGGAAGTCGCCAAACTTCAAAATGAATATCTTCAGCAAATTGACCGCCAGCGGGGGGAAGTTGAAGAGATTCGTGATAACCAGGTTAATTTCTTACGTGAAATGAATCCGAATCCGGATGAATGTGTGCAAAGAATTCATGAACGTGACAGTGCTTTATGGGAGCGGACCCCTAATACAGAAGACTTTCTCAACCTCCGTATTGGGCTTGGTACAAGGCCTTTTCAAATTAATATTCGTGTACCGGATCAGGATGGCTACGACATTAATCCCCTTATTGCCGAAGCGCAGAAACTTGAATCCGATTACCGTTACTTGACAAATGTTCCTGTGTCAATTCCCTTAAAGGAAAAAAGGGTTGTCGGACTCGTCGGTGAAAGAAAGGATATCCTTGAACTGGCCCGCGTGCTGACCTTGCAGCTCGTTACCCATCATTCTCCTGAGGAAGTGAAATTAGTCACAGCTTACGGGGAACAGGAAAAAGAAGATTGGAACTGGATGAGATGGCTGCCGCATATTTGGGATGAAAGCCGTGAATCACGTTTTATTGCCGAAGGGGACGCAATGGCCCGCAAGTTATTTGAAAAGCTGTACAGCACATTAAATATCCGTAAGCTTGAAAAGGGAGAAAGAAAAGCAAAAAAATCGAATATCCCGGAGTACATATTCTTTTTACCGAATTTATCCATGCTTGAAGATGACGGGATTTTACCGCTTATTCTTAATCAGGGGGAAACTGTTGGGGCCTGTACATTCTTAATGGCACCGAAAAAAGAGGCTTTGCCAATGGAATGTGAACTGATTATTGAAGTTCAAGACGGGGTTGCTCAATTATATGAGACTTTTTCAACGGATGATGAAGTGAATTTTACAGGATTAGAAAAAGTAGCCCTTGATCATTTTTCGTTAGTTGAAGCCAGGGCCATGGCGAGAGAAATTGCGCCTTTAAGAGTAAAGCAATCAATCGCCGGCGTTATACCAAAGGTGTTGACTTTCTTAGATATGTATCATGTTAATCATGTTGAGGAGCTGGATGTTGTTTCAAAATGGAATAAGAACCGTTATCCTATGACACTGCCTGTTCCAATCGGTGTTCGTGAAGGAAGAAAAGAAGTGACGCTAAATATTCACGATAAAATTGAAAAGAAAGGCCAGGGTCCGCACGGCTTGATGGCAGGGACAACCGGTTCGGGTAAGAGTGAAGTCATTCAATCGTTAATATTGTCTCTTGCCGTGAATTATCATCCGCACGAAATGGCTTTTATGCTTATTGACTATAAGGGCGGGGGAATGTCAAATACATTCCAAGGGCTTCCTCACGTTGTCGCAACCATTACCAACCTTGAAGACCCCCATTTAATCAGCCGGGCAAAAACGTCTCTAAGAGCGGAATTAGAGAGAAGACAGAAACTCTTTAACATGGCTGGCAATATTCAGCACATTGACGAGTATTTCCAATCGGATTGGCGCAAAAAAGAACCGCTGCCTCATCTATTTATTATTATTGACGAGTTTGCGCAATTAAAGAAAGATGAAGCGGAATTCATGGATGAATTGATCAGTATTGCAGCAATCGGCCGTACATTAGGTGTGCATTTATTATTAGCAACGCAGAAGCCGGCAGGTGTCGTCGATGAAAAAATATGGAGTAACTCACGTTTCCGTATTTGCCTGCGCGTACAGGACGACAATGACAGCCGCGAAATGATTCAAATCCCGAATGCCTCAAGGATCAATGTCCCCGGACGCGCTTATTTTCAAGTAGGGAATAATGAGGTGCTTGAATATTTTCAATCAGCTTGGAGCGGCGCTGATTATAAGCCAAAAGAAGAAACTGAATCTGAAGAAATTATGATAGCTGAAGTGAGTCTCAATGGTTCAGTGACTAGGAAACAAAAAATTGACACATCTGATGAATCTAATCAAAAGCAAATTCAGGTACTGATTGATTACATCAAGGGAGAGGCGGAAAAACATAATATTCAGCCGTTGCCAGGCCCATGGCAAGATCCTCTTCCAGAGCAGTTGCCCCTTTCAAAGATCGTTGCTTTAAAAGATTGGACGCCGGTCAGATGGGAAGAGGAAACAGATTGGTTAGAACCTCATGCCGGTATGATTGATGATGTTAAAAATCAGGCTCAATACCCGTTAAAGCTTGATTTAAATGAAGGGCATCTCATCATTTATGGTATGCCGGGCTCAGGCAAGACAACATTTATACAATCAATATTAATGTCCCTTTTCATTAATCATGCGCCAAAGGATTTGCATGTTTACATTATTGATTTCAGCCGGCAAATGAGAGAGTTTGCTAAATTTCCTCAAGTTGGCGGCGTAGTGCACGAAGATGAAACAGAAAAAATGCAACGGCTGTTAAAGTTTTTCCTAAAAGAACTTGGAAGACGTAAAGAATTGTTCGCAAATGCGGGTGTCGGCTCGTTAAAAACATATAGAAGTGTATCAGGTGAGAAAATGCCTGCGCTTGTTTTGATTATTGACGGTTATCAAAGGTTTAAAACAACCTTTCAACTCGAAAATGAACAGCTTGAAATACTGCTCAGGGAAGGCGCATCTTACGGGTTAATCGTATTAGTAACTGTCAATCAAACAAATGATATATTTGAACGCTACCGCAGTAATTTTGCTTTAGCAGTTTCATTTGAGCTTGCTGATCATACAGATTATTATTACGCTGTCGGCCGCCCGAATATCGCAACAGCGAATTTACCTGAAGGCCGCGGCTTTATCAAAGGGCAAAATCCGCCCCAAGTATTTCAGGCCATGCTCCCGTATGACGGTGTGAACGAACTTGAAAGAACCGCATTCATAAGAAAATGGTCTGAAAAAATGCAGGAAGGTTGGGACGGCGAACCTGCAAAAGAAATTGCTATGCTTCCAAAAGAAATAAGTTTGGAGCAGCTATTTAGCCAATTCCCGCCGGAAGAAACGAGAGAGCTGTCATACGGTCTGGATGTGGAAAATCTTGAATGCCAATCGATTCTATTAGATGATGTTGACCATGTCTTTGTGACAGGACGAGTAGAGTCAGGAAAGACATCCTTGTTGCAGACATTGGTTCTGTCCATGTCTTATCAATATTCTCCTGATGACATTGATCTATATTTTATAGAGTTAGAGCCAAAATTAAAAGGGCTTATGACACTGGCTAAACTGCCTCATGTCAAAGGCTGTGCGAGTGATCTGTCCCAAGCTAAAGAACTCATAGCCAAACTGACTCAAATTGTTGACGAACGAAAGCAGTCTCATATCGGTTTTTCCATGATGGGATCTGATGACGGAGAAGAAACCTATACACCGCTCGTCATTGTGATAGATGATGTTGATAATCTTATGCAGCAAATGAATATGGATTTTGAAATGAAGGATAATCTTGATAAATTGACGAAGCAAGCACGCCTTAAAAATATACACTTTATACTTGCAGGGACACTGGCAAGTATGAATACCAGCGATGCATGGTTTATGAACATCAAGAAAAAATACGTCGGCTTCCTGCTTGGTTCAACATTAAATAATGATTTGTACTTCTTTAATATGCGGCTTCCGCACTCGGAAACTGACAAAGAATTGCCTGCCGGTGACGGATATATGATTAAAGGCAAAGAGGTTAAAGTAAAAATCGCCAAACCATTCGGTCATCCAGATTCAAGAAATAGATGGCTTAATAGAATTTATGAAAAATATCCTGCCACCGTAAAAGAACGTTAATCGTGTGATAAAAGCCCTAATTTAAATGAATGTTTAAATTTTTGTTAAGCGAAAGGTCTTTGATCAGGGGTCTTTATACCTAATTTCGAGATTGGCTGTATCAAAGTATAGTACCCCACCCTATGAATATATAAACTTGTAAGTTATTTCATAGAAAATCACCATTTAATCATAGTCCTATAGGCTCATAAATTAGGTAAGTTATTCACAATGAGGAAAAAGTGTTATATATTGGACTGGTAAAGGAAACTTGGCAGGTACAAGCCTAATGGCGGAGATTAGATAATGGGGTACTCCTGCGCCGTTGTATATTCGAGAAGAATTTCCAATTCTCTTCGCATAGCTGCTAGAAATATTTTTAAGCAGCTGCTTTACTGCCAGCTTATGATTTCCTGCGTAAAAGAAAAAATCGAGGGAGATGATTTTCATGTCAATGAGAATTCTCGTTACTCCAGAAGAACTTGATGGTATTGCCCAACAATTCAAAAATGGCGCTGAAAACGGCCGTCAACAAACACAACACCTTTACCAAGCCCTTCAATCCCTGGACGGAAAATGGGACGGTAACACAAAACAACGCTTCTTCAATCAATTCAATGAATCACGCCAACACATGGAAGCATATGTCCAACTTCTTGAATCAATTGATCAAGAACTTCGCGCCATTGCCAACCGCTTCCGTACAGCGGATGCTCAGTAATATTGCTGAAGAAGTTCATTCCGTACAAAAGACTAGTCATTGTTTACTGACTGGTCTTTTGTAATGTTAATTCAAATAAGGGTATATAAAATGATAGTAAATATAGTAATAAAATTTCTTGCATCATTATCATTAAAATCTGTAAAAAGGATAATCTTTATTCTTTATTTATTTCTTGTAATATATGAGAATTGTGATATCTGGTTTTTTGAATCAATTGATCTAACATCAAAGATTCTTAGTTCACTAGCATCAATTTTTATAATAGCGTTTGTTATTTCAATTCTATATAAAATGATCAAAATTTATAAGGAAAACGTGGGAAAAGAGGATATATTAAAAGAGAAAAAAAAAGGAACCGAATCTGGTACGACAAAGATCATTTATAAAATCTTTGGATCTCCGTACGAATCAAAAGCATTTCGATTCTATTATTGGTTTGCGGTTGTGGTATATCTGCTAGCTATCTTTATTTTTCTTTTACAATTTTTAATTTTAGCTTTTATTGATTTAAGTCAAGCATACAAGCCTTTACTTTCAGCTGTTTGTGGAGGTATCGCGTTTCCATTTTTATTCCGGTTCGTCTACGGAGCCAATACAAAAATGTACGATAAATCAAAGAAAATTAAGGGCAAGTAATTGATAAATTTAATAGATTCCCATAGTAACATCTACGTCAATATTAACCTATAACCTCTTTGTATTACATAGTTAAAAAGAACGAATATTGGGCCTATTCTTTCTTAAAAATTCGATAATATTTTTATAAGTTTTATGAATAGAGGTCAATGAAATGAGCTTTCAACCAGAAGTTGGAGACACAATTAACCTATTTGGAAAACGATACATATTTACTAAGCACCCTGCAGTTGTTGGTCTCGACATGCCTTACGGTCAAGAAGGCAGGCAGGGAACTGTTTATCAGCTGGAGACCTCCGGTGGGGCGTCCAATCGTTATATTGCCTTAAAAGTTTTCCGAAACCGTTTTAAAAATGAACAACAATTAGACATAGCAAATAACATTGAAAAATATGCTGTAAAACCTGGCCTGTCAGCTTGCCGCAGGTCAGTTATAGAGCCGGGCAATCACCGGAAGCTTTTAAAACAGCACGAGGATTTACAATTTGCTTTAATCATGCCATGGATAGATGGGCCGACATGGTCGGATGTTCTTTTAGATGAACAGACGCTTACTAAAGACAATAGTCTTTATATCGCCTGCTGTTTTGCCTTTGTTTTGAAAGAGATGGAAGCTTCACAGCTTGCGCATTGCGATTTATCATCAAGCAATGTGATGATTCCGTTCCTCAGCAAAAAAAGGGCATTACAGCCTTTTTCCGATATAGAACTGATCGACGTCGAAGAGCTTTACGCCCCTGAATTGACAAGACCACAAGCGCTTCCAGGAGGTTCACCGGGTTATGCTGCAAAATACGTCAGGGATGGTGTCTGGAATCAGCAGGCAGACAGATTTTCCGGAGCTGTTCTCTTATGTGAAATGATGACATGGCATCTTGAAGATATTCGCAAACATAAAGCAGAGGATATTAGTTATTTTCAACCGGATGAGCTTCAAGAAAATACAGAAAGATACCGTGCCATGTTAAAGGCTTTAAGGCAAACGCTTGGAAAAGGTGCAGAAAAATTATTAAAACAAGCATGGAACAGTACTAAGCTTGAAGATTGTCCATCCTTTTCCGAATGGTGGGACCTTTTCCCAAAAGAAATTAGAGAAAAAGTTTTGACACATGAATCTTCTTTATTAGAAGAGAAAGAGAAACATAAAAATTCATTATCTATCAAATTAGAATCTTTACTGAAAATTGCTTCAGCCTTTGAAGGCATGGGAAATAAACAAGCAGCACAACGGGAGTATAAATATATTACCCGTACCTTCCCAAAGTCGAAAAATGTTGTTGAAGAAATAGAGTTAATGCTGGAAAGTGCCGCCGCAACGCTTGAATCTGAAGAACCCGAGTTGAAAGATTACCTTAAAGGCGCCAGTCATTTTGAGAAAATAGGAGAATTGGAGACAGCCGTATTATTCTATGAACGGGCCAAACAGCTCCCGCAATTAGACTTTGCAACAAAAGAAGAACTCGATATTATTCAAGACAATCTTCAAGAAAAAGTCAATGAACAAAACCGGCAAGACTCCACAGAAGAAACGCTGGAAAAAATATTAAGAGAGAAGAAAGAGCAGGAAAAATCCCGTTCAGATTTCAAACCATTGCCAAGACAACCTATAGATGAAGGACCAAGCTTTTTTGAGACATTTAAGGCGTTTGCAATTAAAAGGTGGTATCTGCTGCTGGCAAGTTTTGTCATCCTAATTGGTATTATAGCAATGATATGGGGCATTCATTATTCAAATGAGAAAAAGTGGGAGAAATTGATTGATCAAGGGACGAACGCCTTTAATGTTCAAGAATATGATCAGGCAGCCCAATATATCTCGAAGGCTATTGATCAAAAGCCGACACAAGATCTTTATACCAAACTGGCAACCATTTATATCAGTCAAGGAAAATATGACGAGGCCATACAGTACTTAAATGATCTATTCCAAAATAAGAAGTTATCTAAGAATAATCAAGAGGCCTATTACTTAATAGGGCGTTCTTATTTCCTAATGAAAGATTATACGAATGCTATTCAATATTATGAGAAGGCAAGAAAAGCGAAGAAAAGCATTTACCAGCAAGATGTTATCAGGGATCTGGTCATTAGTTATGCAAACAATCAAGATTATCAAAAGTCTAATGCGCTTGTCGGTCAATTAAAGGGAAATAGTCAAACATCAAAGGCATTTGTTGAAAATCTAAAAGGCGAGCTTTATGAACTGCAGGGGAAAGATGATGCAGCTATCAACCAATATAAACTTGCTGTTGATCTAGAGGGTGACAACGAACGTTACGTTGAAAATTTGGTTGATATGTATATTAAGGTAAATAAAACCGATGCCATTGATGATAAGACAAAGGTTAACACGTATCAACAAGCCATATCATTAATGAACAATCTTCTTAAAAATGACTTTTCTAATATTGAGTATTTAAGCCGTCTTGGCCAGCTCTATTATGATTTCGGCCTTTATTATGAGGATAAAAAGAATCCAAATAGCAAAAATCTATTTCAACAATCACTGTCATCCTATAACCAAATTGTAGACTTGGGAATTAAAAATAAAAATATCCTTCTTAACATTAGCATTTTATATGAAAAGCTTAACCAAAAAGATAAAGCTGATAAAAGCTATCAAAAAGTGATTCATACCTACCCGGATTTTGGTCATGCGTACTTTACTTATGGCTTATTTAAATTAGAAAAACACAAATATAAAGACGCAGCAAAACTATTTAAAAAAGTCATTGACTTAAACCAAAATGCATCGGAAGTATCAATTGCCAAAAGCCGTATTAAAGAAATGAAAGATAAAAAATTACTTAAATAAGGGGGCTTCTCTTAATGACAGAAGATAACAAAGAGAATAAAAGTCATTCAAAAATGCGCAAAGTTATTCTATCTACATCAGTCGGTGTCCTTGTTGTATTAGGCTGGGGTGCCGCAGCCTATGAATGGGTGGCCAATGGCTCTGACTCTGCTGGAGGTAAAGTCAGCAGCGAGCAACTGCACCAAAAAAGTGATTGGGGCAATAACTTAAAAAAGGATGACCAACTTAAAAATAAGCATCAAGGCATTAGGCTAAACACAAATAAGAATCAACTTCAAAATGGTCAATTGGATCCAAATGATACAAACCAAATAGCATCGAATGCCGGACTGGACACTTCACACAGCCTGGCGCTTAACACTGATGATTCCGATGAACAAGCCTATTTAGTCGACACTTCAGGTAAGTCGGACAACCCTGTCGTTGCCTTGTCTGTTGACTCAGATAAAATCAAACTGCCGACACCAAAACCAAAATCTAAATTACCAATTGTTAATGTTTCAAATGATGGAGAGGGCAGTGAATCTGGTGCTGTGTCACCTTTACAACCTATCCATGGCGGCAGTGATATTGATGAATCTGAAGTTAACGATGATCAAACGGTTATACCTGTTCCAGGGGACAAAAATGAAACCGGAGATCAAGAGGCTAAGGACAATAATAACGGTATTCCAGTAATACCTGTAAATCCTGTAAATCCAGAGGATCCTAACGGTAATAACAATGGTGATCTTGGTCCTAATAACTCCCAGGATGGCAATGGTAATCAAGAAGGCAGCGAAGATAATGGGGATACTGGCGGTGACGGAGGTATTATACCACCACCTCCTATTAACGGAGGATCCGGCAATAATGGCGGCGATTCTACAGGAAGCAATGGAAATTCTGGAAACCAAGGAGATCAAGGTAATCATGGTGATCAAGACGGCCAAGGCGGTCAAGGAGATCAGGGCGGAGGATCTCCAGAAGGGAATGGAAACTCCGGAGACCAGGGAGATCAAGGCGGCAAGGGAAATCACGACGGCGACCATGGTGATCACGATATAGCCTTGGTTGTTCCAGAATCTCTCTACGATAAAATTCAATATTATTATCAAACAGGAAACTACTATAATGTTTTATTTTATGGTCAAGACTTCAATTCATCAAATGAATGGATGCAAAAACAAGTGACTGGCATGCTTGTGGATTCTATTGTTAACCGTTTAGCTAATTCCGATGATGAAGCGACTGAGCAAATGATCAGTTCTTTGAATATCGATAATGAAAATGTAAAAAATGTTCAAGAAAGTATCCGGAAAGAGCTGTTTAACCGTTTTGTAGAAGATAACATGGATATTTATGTTAATCATCATGTTGATGATCCAAACGGAGATAATGCAAAAGATATCGTTTATTACGCAGGAAAATATAACAATTTGTTTAATGACAATATTAACCCTGATGACATCAAGCGGGCAGATCAAAACTTAGTAAATGCAGCTGATAAACAAGCTAATGCTAATGATGCTGATAAAATTATTGAAGCGCTGAATAAATACCAGATTGCCCAACAGTACGCACCGAAAGAGGCTGGTTATGCAGAGGCTAAAGAAGATGATCTATCAAGGGATTTACTTGATGATTTAGGAAAGCGCAGTAAACAAAACTATAAAGATCTTAAAAAGGGAAAAGAAGCTGAAGAGCTTAAGCAAATTCAGGAGGATGGCGATCATGTCCGCGTTATCGATCAAGGCGGGCCGCTAGCCAAAAATAATAAAGAGATTGCTGATATCGTAGCGGGCTCGAGTAAAGACCTTTTAGATCAAACAAATAAACTAATGGGTAATGAGAATGCTTATGAAGAAGCTAATCAATCACAAATAATTAATCAATATAGAGTCCTGGCAGAGGATTCAGGCGTCCCTAAAGACATTGCCGAAAAAGCAGCTTCACAGCTCTATCTATACAGGCTGACAGTTCAAGCCGAAAAAGACGCTGATAAAGACCTAAATAAAGCTGTTATTTTAGCCTCCGAGTCTGTTGATAAGGGCAATAATACACCTGGGGCAAAAGCCATATTAGATGATTTATCAAACCGGCTTCTTAATAAAGCCCCGTCCATGAGTCCAGATAAACAAGAACAAGCATATGAAATTTTAAGCACACGACCGACGATTAAAACGGATATTGCTAAAGAAGCAGCAAATCGGAAATTAGCCATTTCCTATGCAAAATACGCCAGTCAATTGGCCGATAATGGAAAATTTTCGGATGCGATTTTCTACGCCAGCGAATCCAATCGTATGTATGATGACATGCAGAACGAAAATAACAATACAATGTTACGTTCAGCAGATGCTCTGCTAAAAGAAGCCGAAAAATCTAATGACTTGAGCGAAAAACAACAAGATTACCGTACAATTACAAGCGCTGTTGGCATGCCGAAGGATAAAGTAAACCAAGTGATTGAAAATCAGAAAGCCATTGACAACTTTAATAAAGGTATGGATCCTGATGTTTCAAATGAAATTGCAGTGTACTATCTAGGACTGGCATATCAAAATAATGTCACACAATCTATTGCTAAACAGCCATTAATTAAAAGATCACAAGCTTTAATAGATGAGGCTAATAAAATCAAAGACAGCGACCCTCAACTAGCCGCCCGTTACTATAAAACTATGATCGAAAAAACACCGGACATCAGTGATTTAGCTAACCTTAAAGTACAAGCACGCCAGGCATTAAATGGCTTAAACAATAAAGATAATGGCGCTGACAACAATAGCAGCAACAGACAAGTAAGCAACAGAAACATTCAAAGCACACAGCACGGAAATTCTCAAAAGGAAGAAAACAAGGATACCCAAAGCTCAGACAATAAAGATAACCAGGTTAAGCAAAATAGAGAAACACAAACTCAGACCAATCAGGACAATCAGAACCAACAAAATAATGATTCACAAGATGTAAATAACCAAGATAATAAAAAAGACACGGACACCAATGATGTTCAAAAAGACAACGATAATCAAACGCAAAATAATGAAGATCAGAAAGCACAAAAAGATCAAGAAAACACGGACACTGATCAATATAAATAATTTAACAGACAGGCTGCCGCTGAATTGTTGCAGCCTGTTCCCTTAAAAAGGATTCATTTCACTTTAGTCATATTCACCGGTGCTTGGCTCTTTTCAATTGGCATTATATCTATCATTATTAATATCTTTTTCTTCATATCATCTAGTGTCTTATTGATTGTCGCCGTCGGGAAGGCATTGAGTGATGATAAACTACATAAACCAGAGACGGATTTAAGTCAAAATAAGATTGATGATACGCTTTAAATTAAGGTAATTAATTATATGAGATGGAATTCTATTATAAGTATATGAATAAATTTCCATGAAAACGGGTATTTATTATTAAAACTTATGACCTCTATAGTTTTTAAATAAGAGTTAAAATGGAGGGATACAATGAATGAATTTATGATACTAACCAATAAAGAAATATATGTTTTACAAAGTATGCTTGAAGTGCCAGTAATTATTGGAATGGAAAATCCCTTTCTTGGATTATTGGGAGAAGAAATCGATGCAGAATGGCAAGGTACAGTTTCTGGATTAATCGAAAAAGGCTTTATTAGTAAAGATAACGAAACCGCTTGGATAGATGAAGATTTAATTATTAGTATGTCAATTATGGCCAATACAAATGTTGTTCTTCAAATTGATTCACCAGATGAACAACTGCCGCAATCAATCTATTATTTTACTGAGGAGTTCGTGGTAGAATGTGAACAAATTAATAAAGAATCTTATAAATTATACAAGTGGGGATCACCAAGTAAAACTTTCCAAAATGTCATTTTACCAAAATTGGGTATTGCTCAGTTATCAATCAGCAAAAAAGGAAGGTTATTATTGCCTGGTAACTTTGTTAATGATTTCTGTAAGGATAATAGAATTCCAGAATCGAAGGTTAATCAAATATATAAACTAAATAAAACGGAACAAAGCAGGGAATTATGGAAAAATCTTAAAATGTCGCTTGATAAGGTAGATCGTTTCCGGAGGATGATGGTGTTCTTCTTTCATCATGATCAGTGGTCAGTTGAGGGACTCATTACTCTCTATTCACCTGTAAACAACTGGGGATTAAAAATGGTTAATATTAACAACAAAGAGTACTTAGAGGCAGAACAGGTTGATCTTATAGGTCTTACTAAAGAATACATAGCTGTTATTGAAAGGTCTGTTTCAGGAGGAAATAGTCTTCTGTGGAAATAAACAAGGAATTCACTTTTTATATTATTCTTTTTAGAAATTCCTTTTTTTAATGATGAAATAAATGTTAATTTAAAGGAGTTGTTGGTAATATGGGCAGGATTATGGTCGATCCCGAAGCTTTACAATTTTTTAATCATCAATTACTTTCTTTTGCAGATAACCATTCATCTACTCAACAATATTATCGAAATGCCCTTCAATCATTAACTATTGAGCCAAAAATCAGCTCGCAAATAAATTCAATGATTTATCAATTAAACAGTCAAGGAAGCCAAATTGAGAATAATACGAATAACCTATCTCAATACCTTAATAGAAAAATAAATTTATTTTTAGATGTTGATAATATGCCAGTTAATTTTAGGGCATCAGGAACTAGTGAGTTAGGGCGAAGCTATGTTTATGGTTCCTTAGCTAGTCAACCGAGGGTAAAACAGCAAAATGTAAAAATGTGTTATCCGGTTGATTCATCAGCATCATTAACTGGTACGTCTTCAAAACTAAATAGCGAAATTAATAAATTCGAAGATAATGCTATTCCCACTGCCGGCTCCATAATAGGTAATAGTCGCAGCGCTTATACTTTAAGTAAAGCATACCGAAGATATCGAAAGGGTTTTGGAGTAACTAAAGGTTTCTATACAACCGCACAGGGGAAAACACGAGTAAGAGTAAGGGTAAGTAATCCTAATGTAGAAGGTTTTAATAAAAAAACCTATAGTCATATAAAGGCAACAAATTATAAGAAACTTTATAAATGGGTAGACCCAAAAACGGCAGTCAAAGAGAATTTAAAAATCACAAGAAATGGCTGGAAATTTAAAAGTGCCGGTGCTTTTACCTACCTGGGTGTAGGTTTAAATGTTGCACAAGATATAACCTTTGGTGTCCGTCATAATCTAAAAGGAAATCAAATTGCGGGTAATGTTATAGGTGATTTAGGTATTGGAATAGCCAACGCAGCAATATCTACAGCTGCAGGTGTTGAAGCTGGTGCTATGATCGGTACTGTATTTGGAGGTCCGATCGGAACCTTTGCCGGAGCTGCAGCTGGATTTTTTATTTCAAAAGGTTTATCATTCGCAGAAAATAAATTAAAAATATATGACATTGACTACGATGGGAAAAAGGACAGCATTAGTGGGATTGTGAAGAAAGGTACTTCAAAAATTATAGGTAAAATAGGATCTTGGTTTAAATAATAGAGGTGATTTTTTGAAATTAAGTAAAGAAAGTCATAAACATTATTTAAAATTGTTTGACGGAAATAATATAAGACGTGGAGTCATTGCTTTTTTAATAGTTTTAAATTTAAGTAGCATTATCGGGTTATATTTACATGTAAATGAGTTATATTATTATATAAATTTTATTACTATGCTGTTAGGTGATTTTTTTGGATTAGTTTTTATTGTTGCTCCTTACAAATTTGAAAGGGAATTTATACTTTTTCTTGGCTTGTATGGCTTTTTAGTCATCATAAATTGCTTTTCTACGAGTCAGTCGTTAATTATCGGGGAATTAGGTTTTACTAATACGCTAATAACCTATATAGATTTAGTATTGTTACTCATTGGTGGCTTTGTATTCTATATTTTTCACATTTGGGCTTTAAAAAATGATTATTATGTCAAAACGTCAGATTCGATAAACGTTACAATTATTATAATTGTCGTTGGAATATCCTATCTTACAAGCCAAGTAGGTATTACCCTTTTTACAAATATTGATTTCGAAACATTGTCCTTAATAATTGGCCTTCAATTGCTAATTATAGTTGGATTTATTATGACGACTTTTGTTCATAAATATATTTATATCTTAAAACACGGACAAGAATTAAAAAAAATGTATCCATATTTAGGAGACAGTAAAAAAGAGCGTTTTGATAATAGAAGGTCTTAAAAATTAAATTGTAAAAAAGTGTAGACATAATGGAGGAAAGCATTGGATTACTCAATACATTCAATTCTAATCATTATATTAATATTTTTCGCCATTACAGCAGGAGGAATGGCAGGTTCTTTTATTTTAATAGGACTTTTTAATATAATTTTTGCAAAAATAATAAGAGACCATGCAACAGTTAAGGAAATTTGGGCGGATACCTTTGATATGGTTTTCAAGGGACCTTTAAGACTGCTAGGGGTTTTGATTGCTATTATCATGTTGCCTTTTATCTTTTTCGCTTCTTTATTCAAACGAAATCAAGAAGCAAACTCAGAAGTTGACGTTTTAGAAGATGAAAAAGTTGAGAAAACTGCAAAGCTTATTGCAACAAGAATTAGTGAGATTGCTAATAAGTATCATTTAAAACATGACATTAATTTCGATGATTATGCTTTCGTTCTCTTTAATGATAACGATGATTGTGCGGAAATAGTATATTTACCTGAGGCTGATAAACCTTATCTTGTGCATCAAATTTCGCCGGCCTCTATGTTTCGCGAAGATTATCAGGAGTATGTTGCTTCTTTAGAGGAAGCTGAGAAAATTTTATACGATATATTTAAATTGCCAACTTTAAGCGGTTAACAATCTAAATAGTATTGCATAAAAGGTAAGTTTAGAAATAACTAATAGTAATTTCTTGAAATGCTAATACATTGTTCAAATTTAAATAATCATGAAAATGTCTCTAAATTAATCTTATCACATACAAGAAAATTTCATCAGCTTTTGTAATTTAATATTTTAAAAGGTGAGGGGAGAAGAAAATAATGAACCGATTACAAGGAAAGGTCGTTATCATCACTGGAGCGGCTGGCGGACAAGGCTCAGCCGAAGCGGAAGTTTTTGCAGCGGAAGGGGCAAAAGTTGTTTTAACGGATATTTCTGAAGAGGGTGTCATGCAAACGGCTGCTGCTGTGAAGGAGAGGGGCGGCGATGCATTGTCTATCGTTCATGACGTCTCTAAGGAGGAGGATTGGAAAAAGGTTATAAGTCAAACAATGGATCATTTTGGTTCGGTTCATGTATTGATTAATAATGCGGGGATTATCACTCGTGAAGGTATTGATGGCACAACGCTTGCGGATTGGGAAAAAATACAGTCTGTCAACTCTAGGGGCGTGTTCTTGGGCATTAAGCATACTGCACCGGCAATGCGAAAATCGGGCGGAGGATCAATCATTAATATATCTTCAATCTGGGGGATTGTCGGAAGCGGGGGCTCTGCTGCATATCATGCTGCCAAGGGGGCTGTGAGGCTTCTTTCCAAAACAGCTGCAGTAGAATATGCCAAAGATCGGATCCGCGTTAATACGATTCATCCTGGTGTGATTGAAACGCCAATGTTAGCGACTAATAAGAACAAGGACAAGCTCCAGTCAATGACACCTTGGCCAAGACTTGGGAAACCAGATGATATCGTTTACGGTGCTCTCTATTTGGCTTCAGATGAATCGGAATTTGTTACAGGCACTGAATTAATTATTGATGGCGGTTACACCGCTCAATAGTTTATAAAAATAATAATCCCGAAAACAGTTAACAATGTTGTTTTCGGGATTAATTTTAGATTATAAAGGAAATCAAATAATCATTTTATTTAAAGTATTTCTCAACAGTTGTATTTAATTGATTAGAGTCAAGGATAAACTCATCGTTATCCGCCTTAAGAACATCATCAAACATTACTTGACTTGAACCATTGGCTTGAAGGTAATGGATTTGCTTGTCAGGGTGGAAATCACTCTTAACCCCTAGTCCAATACTCACCATATCTTCAGTAGACATATTGGTGGCCACAAGAAATTTAGACATTGATTGAGCCAGTGCCGGGAGTTTTGTGATATTAGCCGGCTGCATGACTTTTTTGGCAATAGCGATTAATGCTTGACTTTGCAGTTTCTGACGTCCAAAATCGGTACCTGGCACAGAGTCGCGTTCGTGAACAATTTCGGTAACCATTTTTCCGTTAAGTTCATGGGTTCCTGCCGTTATTGTCATGTTCTTATCTTCTTTATACCATGGATGTGTAAGGGTAACGTTAAATGGGACATTCATATCGATTCCGCCAATGGCGTCGACCATGCTTTCGAGACCTTGATAGTTTGTTTCAGCGTAGTAGTTGATCGGAACACCAGTCAAATTAGAGACTGCCTTTACTGTATCGATAATCCCTTGTTTTGCACCATGGTTAATCTGAGATATATACTGAACGCTTGTCAGCTTTGTGTAGCCTTCCCCAGGCAGATAGATACGAGTGTCACGCGGAATACTCATCGCGTAATATTTGTGCTTATTTAAGTCAGCATGAACAAGAATCATCGAGTCTGTATGTCCGACTGAATCTCCTTTTCTAGCGTCAGATCCGATTAACAAGACATTGAAGACACCTGATTTCTGCTTATAATTGCCATTTGGGTTTCCAATAGCTGTTAAATTGTCAAAGTGATTTGATGGACTTAATTTATGAAATTCATAAGCGCCGGCGCCTGTTGCACAAAGAATTAAAATAAAGAAAACTAAAAGACTGGTACGTAAGATGCCGCGACGCTTTTTTGGTTTTTTATGGGATCTTTTATAGGAAGTTCTAGATTCTGTTTCAAAATCATTTCGTTCCATATTTGTGCTCCTTTTGTTCATATTTTTAATAAACAGATAGCTAATAAGAGACAAGATATATATTTTATTATGAAAGAAGCAGTTTATCAATCTATCTTCTATTTTATTTAAGAATATTATATTTTTAAAAAGGCAGATAGGCAATCTTTTTCTAAACACTAATTAATAACCAGGTGCAAAAATAAGTCTTTGTACCTACGCTATTAGAATTATATTTTAATACTAAATCCTATTTCTGTAAATAACTTTTTTGTTATAAAAGGTTTTTGATTTCATTTTAAAAATTAAAAAAACCTCTAACATAATTGTTAAAGGTTTTACCGTAAAGCCATTCTAGTTTGCCACTTTTCTTTAAGCACGTAAAAATGTAAGAAATATTCAAGGACAGTAATAATTAAGCTGACAGTAAAAGCGCCTAAAGCTCCTACATAGGCATCGGTGAAAATATTTGATCCAAAAAATACAACGAACATTGTAATCACAAAATCGGCAACAGTCGTTATCCAGAATGTGCCCCTTCTAAATAGCAATAGTTCAACTGCGAAATTGATAAGGCCAACGATAACGCCCATAATAACGGCTTCATACGCTGTCCCGTAATTAATTTGCACATTACTGAATAAGTCCGCAATAACAATGATAACCGGGGTAAGGACAATTTTTAGAATAAAATTAACCACAGCTTTTGAATCACTCCTTTTTTTGCTCTTTAAGCCATGTAACAACTGGTTCAAAGGGCTGTTTATGCTTTGCTTTTTGAAATGCTGAAAAAGGATCGCCTTTTGTTTGGATTCGTTTTTCAATCATATCTAATGAATAATGTTCAGGACGAAGAGATGAAGTAATTTCATCCCAAAACAGAGGGGTAGCGACAAGCGCTTCCTTATTTCCTCTAACTGAATAAGGTGCGATAATCGTTTTTCCTTCAGCATGTTGAACAACATCAATATATAGTTTGTTTCCTCGATTCTTTTTTAGTCGCTCAGTCGTAAAAATTTTCGGTTCTTTTTCTTTAAGATAATCAGCGACAAAGGTTGTAAACAATCTTGTCTCTTCATAGGTATATCGATGATCAGGCAAGGGGATATAGACTTGCAGCCCTTTATTTCCGGAAGTTTTTACGAAAGAGGTTAAATGCAGTTTATCAACCATTTCTTTAATAAGCAGCACAGCTGTAACTGCGAGTTGAAATGCATCTCTTGAAGGCGGATCGAGATCAAGAACAATTTCCGTCGGCTTATGTGTATCGATGGTTTGAAAAGGGATATGCAATTCAAAAGCAAGCTGGTTCCCGAGCCAAATGAGCGTTGGCAAATCTGAGCAAACAATATAATTAATATCATCAACAATTTTAGTTTTGATAAAATCAGGAACGTAATCCGGGCAATTTTTTTGGAAAAATGATTCACCCTCTACTCCATGGGGATAGCGGATAACCGTTAAGGCACGGTTTTTTAAAAACGGCAGCATATAAGGGGCCATACGATTTAAATAATTAAGGTAATCAGCTTTTGTTAATTCCTTATCAGGCCACAAAGGCTTAGAAAGACTGGTTAAGGTAACTTGTTGATTTTCCACAGTGACAGCTTGCTTGTCGGCGTTGCTAGCCATAACTATTCCTCCCTGTTATTAACAATAAGTTCCTGAAAAGTGCATGTGTAGGTGCTCCTTTGCCGAAGCATATTCAAAGAAGTATTGCCACTTCTCGTCGCAGTTCGTCGTAGTTCGAGAAGTATTGCTCAGTGCTCCTTCGCCGAAGCATATTCAAAGAAGTATTGCCACTTCTCGTCGCAGTTCGTCGTAGTTCGAGAAGTATTGCTCAGTGCTTCTTCGCTGAAGCATATTCAAAGAAGTTTTGCTCGTTCCTTCTGGTTTTTAATTTATATTATATTTTGGTTTAATTGGATCAAAATATGTTAGAGAACAGGAGGTTGATTTTGGTGAAACCAATAATTCCAATGGAACCTATAATGAGCAATTACATTCCTGAAGGAGAAGAATGGATTGCTCAAATAAAGTGGGACGGCGTTCGTGTATTAACTTATTATGATGGCCAAGCTGTCCGGCTATTTAATCGTAAATCCCATGAACGTACGCTTCACTATCCGGAGCTTTTGGATGTTAGATCATACAGTACGGCTGAATCTGTTATTTTTGACGGAGAAGTCATTGCGTTGGGGTCTGACGGGAAGCCGTCATTTCATGAAGTTATGAGGCGGGATGGTATCCGACGGATGGATAAGATTGATTATATGCAGGATATTGTACCTGTTTCTTATATGATTTTTGATGTTATTTATTATAATGGTGAATGGATTAATGATCGTCCATTCATTGACAGATATGATATCTTAACCTCGATAATTAAAACTAAAGATCAAATTCAACTTGTTACTTCAAATGAAGACGGAGTAACGCTGTTCAATGTGATAGAGGAAAATGGTATGGAAGGGATTGTCATGAAAAGGAAATCCTCGCCATACATAATTGGACAAAAAAGAGAATGGGTTAAGATAAAAAATTACCAGGATCTTATTGCAGTGATCGGAGGATTTACTTTAAATAACGGCATTGTCAATGCAATAATGCTCGGGCTTTATGATCAAAAGGGACATTTTATTTATATTGGTCATACAGGCACCGGGAAAATGACTAAAAAAGAATGGCGTCAATTAACAGAGAAACTAAAGCCGATGGTCATAAAAGAACGCCCGTTTTATAACAAGCCCGAACGTTCCAAAGGTGCTTATTGGATTCGACCTGAATTAACAGTTAAAATAAAGTACGCTGAATGGACAGAAGGCGGATCACTTAGACAGCCAAGCATTGAGGGATTTGTAAAAACATCTCCGGAAGAATGTATATTTAATGATTAGATGCTCAAACAAAAAAATTAATTGGTACCAGCTGGACGACTGGAAACCGGTCTTAACAAAGCGCTCCGGCACATTATCTTTATTGACCGGCACCTATTAAGTTCAATCAGGTTTATGGTTTAATAAGGGGCGTTAAGTTCCTTTAAGCATTTTTCATAATAATTGTTTCCAACGTATCAGCTACGTCTTCACAATTATCAGCAATGTCTTCAAGCATTTCATAGAGTTCTTTATATTGAATGATTTTAATCGGATCTTTTTCCGTTTGGAAAAGATGGCGAAGACTTTCTTCAAGAATGCTGTCACACTCTGATTCGAAATCATTGATTCTGACGATATGTTTTTGAATATCAAATAATTTTCTTCTGGACAAAAGGTCAGTTGATTTGGCAATTTCTTTTGTTGCTTGAAGTAAAAAGTCCACAAATTTTTTCATATATTCATCCGATTCTTTGATTTGGTAAACAACGATACGTTTTGCCCACTCCTCGTATCCGTCGAGGACATCATCCATTTTTAATGCCAAAGCTAGAATATCTTCTCTTTCAAGAGGAGTTATAAATGTTTTGTTTAATTTCACAATGAGCTCGTGAATATAGGAATCTCCTTTATTTTCGTATTTTTTCATAACCGTTGAAAATTTATCCAGGTCTTCTATCTGATTAATATGGAAATCAACAAAAAATTGAGTGGATTCCTCCAGATTGGTTGATATTTGTTTTAGCAGATTAAGAAATTTATCATGTTTGGAATTAAAAATCACGAAAGTAACCTCCTGCATCTTTAATTATTTCATTCTTGTTATATATTCTCCTGTAATTAAGTTTGAAATTATACGTCTTTTTGCGGCTGACTTCCTTTGTTTTGTTTCCCATCACTAAACTTTTTGTAGATAAAGGCTAAGAGTAATAACAATACCGGAATAATAAACCCGGTTATTTTATCGATAACTGACACTGGACTAAAATTAATTAATGCCTGGAGGTTGGGAAACTCCCAAACCGCTAATATGACTAAAAGAAGTCCAACAGGCAAAGTTAACGATCTGTATTCAGAAAGTTTCAGCCATTGTGAGATGCCTAAAACGTTGATATAAAAATATAAACAAGTTTTAATAAACGCGCCGACGATCCAGATAGCCATTACAATGGACTCAACGTGTTCAAGAAAATCAGCGACACTAATATACCGTGCGATAATCATAAAAGGGAAAAGGTACTTCCCTGTCAGATTTCCGAGGATGAATAGGATAACGAGACAGACAATAAGTAAAGCGAGGACCGCTGTCAAAACGGAAATAAATCCAGCCTTCATCGCATTTTTGCCGTCAGAGACGTAAGGAAGCAAAAATGAAATAAATGTGTATTCAGCAAACCATCCCATTGGGGCGATTGTACCTTTAAGTATAGGCACAATACCGTTATCCATAACTGGCAGCATATTTAATGGCTCCATATCAGGAAGTTGTAACATGACAATTCCCAGAAAAAGAAGGATAACAACAGGAGCGAATATTTGAGCGCATCGTGCTATGACTTCTAACCCGCCAAGAACAGCAAATGAACAAACTAAAGTTAAGCTTGTTGCCATGATGGTGATAGGCGTTTTGTCAAAGAAATTGGTGATTAAAAACTCACTATATTCTCTTACAATATAACCATTAATATATAGTGTCAGGAAAAGAAAAATGAAACCAATGACCTTTCCGCCAATCTTCCCAAGTAAAGTGTTGCTTATTTCAATCAAAGTTTTTTTCGGAAAGTATTGATGAAGCTTACAAGCAATAAAAACCATAACAAAACCAATTAATGAACTGATGAGGAGTGATAACCATAGGTCTTTTTGTGCGAATTTATACATTGCAGATGGAAGCAGTAAAACCCCCGTTGACACGGTTGCTAAATGCATTAAAACACCCATCTGGTAAGCTGAAATCTTCCCTTTTTCAATTATAGTTATCACTCCCTTCAGAAGCGTTATTTTAAAGCCCAAGCCATTTGCTTATTGGCATGAAAAAGAAGTTAACGACTTGTGTCGGGCCGGGCATATTCGGGAAGTAAACGAGTAAAACGGCACATACCCAGCCGATTAGTGTTATGACTGTATAAGCGGCTTTTTCCTTTTTTTTATTAGCCTTTTTCATTTTCGGCCATTCATATAATGTCATTAAAACAGCAACGAACGTTATCCCTGCCACATACATCAATTTCATTCATATCACTCCATTATGGTTTGCTTGCACTTTTAGATGTGACGCCAGGTCTAAGAATTTTTACATTGGTATCGACTTTAACAACTACATGAGGAAAAATTTCCTTCCAATTTTTTTTTGAAGCTCTCCATTTAGCTGGATATTTGCGATGGAAGACATCTGAGAATCCAAATACATCCAAATCTTTTTTCTGAGCCTGATGAACAGCCATATAAACGCGTCTTTTAACCAAATTACCCATTTCCTTTTCTAATTTGTTAATGACTTTTTCATCCATCACATCCAAGTTTGTAGAATTTTGAACAATATCATCTTCTGACTTTATTTTGGCAATGATTTCCCAAGTGCCATTTCTAATCACTGGTTTAAGTTTGCTTTTACTTCTTAATAGGTACATGGAAACGAGTCCTTTACCTTTGGGATTAACAGTAATGGTAGCTGTTTTAATCTCATTTCTTAGCCATTGCACACCCCTGGTTGTTTCCTTATTCATACGTCCTGTCATTTTGTCTCCGGAAAAAAGAGCAACTCCGCTGATTCGCCCTTTTTCATTATGAAATTCCACCCAAGGAAGAACAGCTGATTCGTATGGGTCGGATAACATTTGGGCTAAATCTTTCAATGTTGTTTTCATCCCAGTTTGTTTCTTAGCTAATTCCCTGAGGACTTCTGATGAATTTCTTTCAAGTTTCGGTTTTAATTCCAAGATTTTTTTGGCCTTACCTTCAGTAACAAACACATAGGCATGCTCCCGCGGCTTCGGATAACGTGTCAGAAAGTCCATAGAAGGGCCTATTCCGATTTTTGCTAACTTTTTACCGAAGAATATTGTGTCGTTTTGGCCCCAGAAAATCTGACGGGATACCTTTTCTTCAATGTTTGTTACAGCGTCAGCGATATTTACACCATCCGCTGATACGACAAATGACTGTTGTTGACTGCCGCTGCCGGATCCTCCACCTCCGCCTCCTTGCATGGAGGCGCCGGAACTGGGCATAAAAAGTTGAACAGACAGCTGTATTTTTTTTTGACTGGCTGCATCAACCGCTATCCCTGTTACAATAGCAAGATCATTGATTTCTACCCGATCCCAGCATCCGCTGGAGACAAGTAAAAGGATACTCATACATAATGGGATGAGAATATACTTTTTTATACATTTAAATGGGTTATTTAATATTTTCTTAAAAATGTTATACCGATTCATGTCGTTGATTCCCCTTGTATCGCTGAAATCTTTGACGAATAAAGACCAAGAATAAAAGTAACACTGGAAGGCTGACTTCAATGAATACCGAAAAGGCGGTAAAAGCTATGCCAACAGCTTCTACTAATTGCTGTAAATCAGGGTATATCCACAGGCACATTAAAATTAACAGAAAACCTAACGGAAAAACCAACGGCTTGTAGTCGGAAAGCTTAAGCCATTGGGCAGTTTCTAAAACCGTCACATAGTAAAACAGCGTAATTTTCATAAATGCCCCAACTATCCAAATAGCCATAATGATGGCTTCAACATGTTCAATAAAATCGGCGATACTGATATAGCGTACGGCTACAATTACTGGAAAAAGGTAGCCCCCCATCAATTCTCCAAATAAAGAAAGAATGATGAGACTAACAGTGACGATGATCAGCAATGTTGCCAGAACCGAGACGAATCCAGTCCTTAACCCTTTTTTAGGATCACTGACAAACGGGAGCAGAGATGATATAAGCATATATTCGCCAAACCATATCATAGCAACTAATGAACCTTTTAAAGGGGGAATCATGCCATTGTCCATAACCGGAAAGATATTTGATGGATCAAGATCAGGAATAAGAAGGATTAAGATTAACAGAAATAAAAGCACAACCACTGGCATAAAAACTTGCGCACAACGGCCCAACACTTCGACCCCTCCCCGAACAGCAAAGGAACAGACTAACACCATACATCCAATAACAATGAATAATGGCGTTTTGGGGAGGAAATTTGTAATTAATGACTCACTGTATTCCCTTAGAATATAGCTGTTTAAGTAATAAACGAAAAAAATGTAAATAAATCCGATGATTTTACCAACAAATCTTCCAAGTAGAATTTCGCTGTATTGTACGATCGTTTTTTTAGGAAAATATTGATGCAGCCGGCAAGCAGCAAATACCGCAAAAAAGCCGAGTATTGCTCCTATAATGAGCGCAATCCAAACATCCCGTTTTGCGTATTGAAAGGCGGCTGACGGCAACAATAAAATGCCTGTTGAAGTAATTGATGTGAACATGAGAATGCTCATTTGGGAAGATGAGATTTTACCTCTTTCAATCACAGATTACTCATCCCCTTTACCTAAATTCGGCTTTTGTCCAGGCGGTTGCCGGTTTGTATTCCAGTCTTCTCCTGTTAAGTGGGGACGCGTGTTTTGCGACCAAAGCGGGCCTCGGAACAGAACATCTTTTAGGCCGCTGGTTTGGAATGGACCAAGCGGTTCCAGGTAAGGCACGCCGAACGATCTTAAAGAGCACAAATGAATAATCAGCGTTATAACGCCTAGCATCAAGCCTGATAAACCAAGAAACCCCGATAAGAACATAATGGGAAAACGCAACAATCTGATCGACGTCGCCGCAGTATAGCGGGGAATCATGAAAGAAGCGATACCGGTAATGGCAACAATCATGACCATTGGCGCCGATACTAACCCGGCTTGTATTGCCGCTTGTCCAATAACTAAGGCGCCGACAATACTGACAGCGGAACCGATTTGTTTTGGCAATCTGACACCTGCTTCGCGAAGCGCCTCAAAGGTCACCTCCATAATCAATGCTTCAACGAGGGCTGGAAATGGTATCTGTTCCCGGGATTGGGCAATTGTTAACAAGAGTGTCGTTGGCAGCATTTCTTGATGAAAAGTCAGAATAGCAACATATAGTGATGGGGCGAGCAAGGCAACAGCAAGAAAAAAATACCTTAACCAACGAAGCGTTGTCCCAACAATAAATCCTTGATAATAGTCTTCAGATGATTGCATGAGTGACCAAAATGTTATAGGCATGATAATCGAAAATGGCGTACCATCTACGAGAATGGCAACCCTGCCTTCTAATAAACTTCCGGCGACAACATCCGGACGTTCTGTTGTTAGCACTTGAGGGAATGGGGAATACGGGTTATCTTCAATCAATTCTTCTATATAACCGCTTTCGAGAATGCCATCGATACGAATCCTGTTCAAACGATGCTCTACTTCCTGAACGAGTCTTTTCTCACAAATCCCTTCTATGTAGGTAATGACGATTTGTGTCTTTGAATATTTTCCAAGCACCTTTGATTTCATTTTTAATTGCGGGCTTTTAATTTTTCTGCGAATCAAAGATGTGTTGACCCTAATTGTTTCTACAAAACCTTCGCGCGGGCCGCGAACAACTGATTCAGCGCTGGGATCTTCAATTGAACGCATTTCCCAATGCGGCAAAGCCACGGTTAGGCCAGTGTCGGCTTTATCGATAAGAATAACCGGGTTGCCGCTTGCGATTTGATCAATAACATCACTGATTTTGTAAATCTCCTTAATAGAAGAAATAGATATTTTGTCTTTAATAGCAGGTATACTGATTGGCGCTGTACTGCTTCTCATCAGCGGCTCAAGCAAATGTTCATCAATTTCTTCAATGTTTGAAAGACCGTCAATATAGATCAGAACGGCTTTTTCCCTTTCACCGATAAGAAAATCATGAAAAATAACATCTGAACAATCGGTATAAAGGGATTTTAATATCTGTATATTTTTATTTAAATCTCTTGAAAGGGCTGAACCTTTCAGATCTTTTGGCGGTATAGTTACCGAGTTAGACTGTTTATTTCTAGATTTTTGCCGATGATTTCTTCTAAAAACCTTCATAATGATCCCTCAAATTGTTTTCGCGAATTTGTGCTTATTATGACCAATAAAGGGACTTTCTATTGAAGCTGAGTTTTGTTTTTTGACAAAAAATTATACAATTAAATATAAATAACGTGAATCAATGTTTGGTAATGATGTAGTATATAGTTAGGGTAAAAATATATATCAATGATTTATATATATAAAAATAAGTTGGTGGTGAATTGAATGACAACAGAAGTTTACGATATTACAATTATTGGCGGCGGCCCAACAGGATTGTTTGCAGCTTTTTATGGCGGATTAAGGCAGATGAAGGTGAAGATCATTGAGAGTTTGCCTGAATTAGGCGGGCAGCTTACTGCACTCTATCCTGAAAAATATATTTACGATGTGGCAGGATTCCCCAAGGTTCTGGCGCGTGATCTCGTTAAAAATCTGGAAGAGCAAGCGCTTATGTTTAATCCGGCGGTTGTTTTAGGAGAATCCGTTGAAAAAGTAGAGAAACAGGAAGATCATTTTGTATTATCTACTGATAAATCCAGCCATTATTCTAAAACGATTATTATTACTGCGGGAGTTGGAGCTTTTCAGCCGCGCGGTCTTGGTATTGAAGCAGCAGAAAAGTATGAAGGTAAGAACCTGCATTATTTTGTAAAAGATGTTCAAGCTTTTAAAGATAAGCGTGTGCTTGTTTGCGGCGGCGGCGATTCAGCCGTTGATTGGGCGCTGACACTCGAACCTGTTGCAAAGGAAGTATTTTTAACCCATCGCCGTGATAAATTCCGTGCTCATGAGCATAGTGTTGAGCAACTGAAACAATCGACAGTGCAAATTAAAACCCCATACCAAATTATAGATGTTGATGGCAATGATGAAAAATTGACTAGCGTTGTTCTCGATAATAAGGAACAATCAGAAACGCTGACTGTTGATGACGTTATAGTCAGCTACGGTTTTGTCTCATCACTTGGTGCCATTAAAGATTGGGGACTTGAAATTGAAAAAAACTCTATTATAGTCAATTCCAAGATGGAAACCAATATTGAAGGTATTTACGCAGCCGGCGATGTCTGTACTTACGACGGCAAGGTAAAACTAATTGCCACAGGCTTCGGGGAAGCGCCGACAGCCGTCAATAACGCAAAAACTTATATTGACCCTAAGGCGAAGACGCAGCCAAAACATAGTACAAGTATGTTTTAAAGAAGTTTAAAACCCTTAAGCACGTCCAATAAAAAAGGACGGCTTAAGGGTTTTTTTATGGTTTCAATGTCCTGCTTCAAGGGTACTTATAAAGAAACTCACGGCCATATTTTTTGTATAAAGATTAACCATTCATGTCTATAAATCATACATAGTTAAGAAGGCTTTAGGACATCTGCCGGTCATTAGGAAAACATGATTTGAGCAGGTGAATAATTAGAATTAAAGGGGAAGGAAAAGATGAAGAAGTTTCTAAGCCTGATTACTGGTATGATTTTGGTCATCGCTTTAAGCGCGTGTTCCTTTGGCCCGAAGAATGCAAATGATGTATTAGAAAAGGCGGAAAAGGCATCTAAGAACATTAAAAGCTTTAAAGCATATACGGTGACAGATGTGAATATAACTGAACAAGGTCAAGGCGTGAGTATGAGAACAAAAGGCTATATGAATTTTCAGAAGAATCCCGTTGCTTTATACACCAATCAAACAGTTGAAAGCGGCAGCTCCATAAACATTCAAATGTATATGACCAAAGACAAAATTTATATAAAAAATCCATCAGATCCTGAAATGTGGTTAAAAATCGATAATCCGGACAGCGAAGAGTTTCAGCAATTGGCTGAATCACAATCTCAATCAACAGATATAAAAAGTCAATTGAAAAGTTTGAAAAGCCATGCGAAGCATTTTGACTTCATAGAAAAGAATGATGCCTATGTTTTGAAATTTAACGGCAGCGGCAAAGACTTCGCTGACTTCTTAAATAAAATGACGGAAGAACAAATGGCAAATATGGATGAACAGTCGCAGCAAATCCTGAAAAACGCTAAATACAATCATGTTTCCTTTACGTATTCGTTTGACAAAGAAAAGTTAACACCGAAGACAATGGATATGAAAGCTGATATGACAATCACTAATCCGGGCAATTCAATGGAAGAGGCAAGAATGAAAATGAATATAAAGGTCAAATACAGCAAGTTTAATAATGTTAAAGTTTCGGTACCTGATAAGGTTAAAAATAATGCACAAGAAATTCTCGGCCCAAATGAAAACCAGGATAATGGAAATTATGACAGCTATACAAACAGTCTTTAAACCCGGCAACAGCCGGGTTTAATCCCAAAAATCACCTATTTTCTGACTTGATCTTTACCAAAAATTAGCTGGATAGTGTATAATATTGATAGATTTTATATTATTTTGGAGGAGGAAGAAAAATAATGAAAAAGATTTTCAGCTTAGTCGCCGGTCTTGTGTTGATTATTGCCTTAAGTGCATGTTCTGCAAGTACATCTTCAAATGCCGGGCCGAAAAATGCAAATGATCTTTTAGAAAAGGCGCAAAAAGCTTCACAAAACATTAAAAGCTTTAAAGCAAATACTGCAACGGATTTAGCGGTTTCGGAAAAAGGCCAAAAAGTCAGTACAACATCCAAAGGCACTATTAATTTTCAGAAGGAACCTCTGGTGATGTATTCTAATCAAAAAGCAACAGACAAAGGCCAGCCCGTAAATATGGAATTATACATGACTAAAGATAAAATCTATTTGAAAGATCCAACAGGAAAGCAATGGGTAAAGCTTGATAATCCGCAAAGCAAAGAACTTCAAAATTTAACTAACTCCCAATCAACAGATCTTAAAGGCCAATTAAAAAACTTAAAAGGCTATTCAAAAGACTTTAATCTGGAAGAAAAAGATAACGCTTATGTATTAAAGTTTAATGGCAAAGGCAAAGACTTTCAAAAATTTGTGAATAAGATGATGGATAAACAATTGGCAAATGTTGATGAACAAACAAAGCAAGCTTTAAAAAATGTTAAATATAATAGTGCTTCCTTTACATACTCATTTGACAAGAAAAAATTCACACCAAAGACAATGAATATGAAAATGGATATGACCGTCACTAACCCTGATGATACGTCAGATAAAGCAAAAATGAAGATGAATATGAGGGCGGATTACAGTCAATTTAATAAAGTGAAAGTATCTGTTCCAAGTGATGTGAAAAATAATGCTAAAGATCTCAAAACTCCGGATTTAAATGGGGATAACAGCAGCTTAAACAAAGATAACAGCGGTTTAAATAACGATAAAACAGATTTTAAAACCAGTTCCGGGACTTATCAATAAGGATGTATATCATATAAACCCGGCGGATGCCGGGTTTTATGCTTTTTTCTTTTTCTTTACGGCTGTTGAACTTTTTTTGCTTGCCGGTTTTTTGACTGGCTTTTTGCCTTTAGGTTTGCTTTCGTCAATGCTTGCTTGAAGAGCGGAAAGCAGATCCACGACATTTTCCTTTTTTGCTGCCTTTTTAGGTTTTTTGACTTCATTGCCGGCAATTTTCGTTTGGATAAGATCTGATAATTGTTCACGGTATTCATCCTGATATTTTTCAGGTTCGAAGGATGTTGTCAATTGATCGATAAGTTGAACGGCGGTTTTTAATTCCTTTTCATTCGTTTCGCCAACTTGGTCAATACCGGGTACATAATCGATTGCCCTCACTTCATCAGGGTAATATATCGTCTCAAGCAATAGTCCCTTTTCATAAACCCGGACGACGGCGAGATGCTGCTTTGAATGGAGTGTCAGCTTAGCCAGTCCAATTTTGTTAGAATCATCAAGTGCTTGCTTCAGAAGAGCATAAGCCTTTTCACCATTCTCGTTAGGACCGATAAAATAAGATTTATTATAATAAATTGGATCGATTTCCTTTAGTTCAACAAAATCAAGAATATCAATTGTTCGCTTGGTATCACCTTTTAGCTCATCAATTTCTTCTTTTTTAATAGGAACAAATTGTCCGGGCTCGTATTCGTAACCGCGTATGATTTCCTCATTAGCAACTTCTTCTTCACAGGTTGGACAAAACCTTTGGTATTTTATCGGCGTACTGCATTTCTGATGAAGATATCTCAGTTTGATATCTTTTTCCTCAGTTGCAGCGTACAATTTTATCGGAATATGGACCAGCCCGAAACTAATCGACCCTTTCCACATTGTATGCATAACTTCACGCTCCTCATAATTTTATCTTGACCTAAAATCTTTTTTTTACTACTTAAAAAGGCTGGTCAAAAAGTTTCAAGGAACAGTTGATTATGGCAGAAGCTGAAAGTTCCGTATCTTAGTTATTCAAAGCAATGATAAAAGGAAGGAATTTTTTTGTTATTGCTTTGTCAACTTTTTCCTAAAAAAATCAAACAGGTTCTTAAAATATCCTTAATAAATGTTAAAATAATTATAGGTTTCTAAAGAAGGGACATCTAGCTATGGTTGAAACAAAGCTTAATGTTAAACAATTTGAACAGATCATTAATTTATTAGAGAATAATCCCGAAATATTTATTAATAAATGGTTAGAAAAGAGTCAGTTTGATAAATCGGATCCTTTTTATGAAGATGTTATTTATAACGCTTTATATACAGCGCGCTTACTGGCCGTTTTTTTTCGAAGGCCGAATAAAAAATTAATCAGTAATTTGACAGAAAAGATTGTCGCTGAGCGAATAGAGGCAAAGGTTGATTTGTCTGATTTTGTAAAAAATATAAATATTGCCCGGGAGATTGTGAATCAATTAATGGTTAATACCATTGATAATCAGTCAGCTGTTCTAGAAGGTATAGCTGTTACAAACCGATTTTTTGATGCTTATCTTTATTATGCGGTCGTCAACTATACAAAGAAAAAAGATCAAATCATTAATGAAAAGAGCATGTTCATCAATGAAATGCATAATGATCGTTTAACAATTCTCGGGCAAATATCAGCAAGTTTTGCTCATGAATTCCGCAACCCATTGACATCAATTAAAGGCTTCATATCCTTATTAGAACGCAATCCGTCACTTGATGAACAGTCTAAGTATTATTTTTCAATTATAAGTAAAGAAATGGACAGCCTGGAAGATAAAGTGACGCAATTTCTTTATTTATCAAAAATGCGCGGCCTCGGTGATGATATGGCCATTTTCAACTTATCTTCTTTACTTAAAGAGATGATTAATTTTATGTATCCCCGCTTTGTTGTTGAAGCAATTAAAGTTAATCAGGATATTAAGAAAAACTTATTTACCAATGGCATTAAGGAACAAATTAAACAGGTTGTGCTTAATATTATGAACAATGCTGTAGAAGAGTTGAGCGAGTTTTGCGGAGACCGTGAGATAAGGATTAACGCAAACGCCGACGAACAATATATCTATGTTAACATTAGCAATAATGGGCGAAAAATCCCATCACACATACTGGATAGTATATTTGAGCCCTTCATAAGTACGAAAGAGCTTGGAACAGGGTTAGGACTGTCGGTTTGTAAACAGATTATCGAAAAGCATGAAGGAAAGATATCAGTCTCCACGACAGAAGAAGAAACCGCCTTTCAGTTTGTTTTGCCAAGGGCAGATGAATAATGATTTTTAGTAAGAAGGTTGAGTTTTTGTCTCATCCTTTTTGTATAAAATTATAAGGTTATTCGAAAATCAAATGTTAAAATACTATAGTTTTGACAAAATGCTCAGATGATTTCATTGATTTGATCCGTTTCAATTGGGGGAACTCAGAAAAATCATGATGTGCATCGATTTTCAGCCCCTTGTATGATAATTCTACCGCGGAATATTGAGGACGCGTCTTCATACAGGGGCCGACTGAGTTGGAAAAGTTAAATCAATCATTTGAGCAATTAGCTGAAGATTTTACACCGTTAATTAAAAAGACAATTGTCAATCTTCATTTGCAGAATGACTTTGATGAGATGTTTCAAATTGGCTTAATTGCGTTATGGAAGGCATATCAAGCTTTTAACCCGGAAAAGGGCTTTTTCCCCAGTTTCGCCAAGAGCTATATTCATGGCGAACTGATAACCGCTATAAAGAAAAGGAAAAGATTTCAAGACAGGCATCTTTTTTCTGAAAGCACGATAAAAATTCAACAAAATGTTGCTGGAGAAGAAGACTGTTATTTTAAGAATACTTTGTTAGAGGAGTGGACCAACGGGTTAACCGAGCGTGAAACATTATGGATTAAATTTGCCATAATAGATGACGAAACGACGCAAACGATAGCTGAGAAAGAAAAAGTTTCAACGCACACGGTAAGATCTTGGAAAAAATCAGCTATAAAAAAGCTCAGAAAAAAATTTTCTCTTAATGGAAATTAAAACTTGGCACAACATGCGTTTAGTTTTTGGATATCAAATTCATCATAAAAAAAACGAAAAAAACTCGCCTTGTACGGCGAGTTTCTATATATTATTAAAGACTTCTTCTATTTTTGGAAGCAGGTCTTCCCAATCAGCATCGAAGGTTTTATTAACAGTCACAAAGTCTTCATAACCGAAGATATTGTCAACCCCATCAACCGCCAGAAGTTTTGAAGCAAGCGGATGACTGACTTGATCACCTTTTTTTGCTATAACGCGGCCGTCAAACATCTTTTTTGCGGCGGTGAATTTCATAGCATTTGGATTGGGAGTCACGTCCGTACGAACATCGATACTCATTAATATCTCTCCTTTAGATACGATCGCATTTATTTCTTATTTATTTTTTAACACAAAAAACCAAGTTTTTCTTTCATTTTACCATAATAGATTAAAAACTGAAGCCGTATCTTTTTGAAACGATTTCGTAAAAACCGAGTGAATTATACATATGTTTAGTAACGGAATTGTTTACACCCGTTTCCAGTTCAATTGATTTAATGTTTTCTGATTCGGCCATATGAATAATAAATAATAATAATTTCCGTCCAATCCCTTTATTTCGGTACTCATTATGGACATACAGCTCATTCAGCCATAAATAGTGTCCGCCGGTACGTAAATCAACACCAATGTTGACAAGGGCTAACCCTAGGACAATGCCGTTTTCTTCAGCAATAATAATCCTGGATGTTCCATTAGATTGTATCGTTAATTCAATAGCTTGAGAGATTTTTCTTAGTGATTCATCATTAGTCGTAACGGAAATTTGTTGCATGAACAATTCAGCCATTTGTTGCTTTATTGCATCAGCTGCATCCTCTTTAATCTGATAGACTTTCAAAACGTTCACTCCCATTGTCCATGATTTAAATAGTTAAGGAGCTTTCCTTAAAGATCCTTGTTATGAAACTTTAATAATGTATAAAACGTGTTTAAATTAGAATATCCTTTATATATAAATGCTACTTTTCAAGTATACAAAAAACAAGGCGAAATGGGTATGGCCTATGCTGACTTTTTATTGGAAGATATTCGTAAAACCGTGAACATTGTTATAAGAATATTGTTATGAATTGTAAACATTAAGACTTTTTAAATGAGTTGATATCAAATCCGCAGCATAAAATGTAAGTAAGACCGGAGATTAACCGGCCTTTACGTTATGCGCCGCCGCGGCTAAGTTTTTCTTGAGATTTTGCTTTTCTTTCGCTTTGCTTTTTAAAGTCGAGCGGTTTTCTTAATTTTTCATTTGTACGTTTATCCATTATAACAGCTCCCTTAATTAAGCTTTCAATAGTAGTTTGTTCTTAAGAAGAGCCGGCTATGCAAAATCAGGAAATAGATAAAGCCTTTTCAATATACTTGGCAATACCATCTTTTTCATTTGTATCGGTTATTTCATTTGCGATTTGTTTGACTTCATCTGAAGCGTTGCCCATGGCAATGCCACGGCCTGCATAAGCTAACATTTCCAGGTCGTTATCTTCGTCGCCGAAGGCAATAATCCTATCGCTTGGGATTTCAAGCGAATCAGCAACTTTCTTTAGACCGTTCGCTTTATTTACACCGCGTTTGATCATTTCAATAATGTACCACGGTTCACCCCATGATCGCTGATAAACTGCGTCGGCATATTGACTTCCCAAATCGCTGACCAGGGATGAAACATTTTCTTTAAACGGCTGAACCAGTATACAAGTTGGCCCGAACCTAAGTGATTCGCTAAGATCGCCTTTAATAATTTTAGGATGGTCAGTCCCAATAATTTTAGTGATCTCTGGATCGGGGTTTTTTATGTATACATCATCTTTTGCTTCAATAAGAATATTAGCTAAATCATAAGCTTCGCATGTTTTAATAATTTTTTTTGCATCCTCAATGCTTAATGTACGATGGTATTCGCCCCACGTACTATCCTTTGGGTGGTGAACATATGCGCCATTGATATTGACAATAGGCGTATCCAATTCTAATTCATTATAGTAATCAATACTTAAACGGAAAGGCCGGCCGGTTGAAATGACGACATAGTGACCGTGGGCAATTGCTTTTTGCAATGTTTGCTTGGTGTATAAGGAAATCGTTTTGTTATCAGTTAGAAGCGTTCCATCCAGGTCGACGGCGATAAGATATTTTTCCATCGGCTTTCATTCCTTTTTTTGTCTGTTTTTAAGCGTTATGTATAATACTTGCTTTCTATTATATGATAAGAATTTTGAAAAAGATATGAAGGTGATGTAAGAAAAATGTTAAAAACTCGCGGACAGCGAGTTTTTAAACATTTATATGATTTGATTGATGCCGTTGCGCCGGCCATACAGAAGCAATGAATAACGCGATAACGCATGACACCATCATCGTTATAATTGGAACCGTATCAAAAAGTGAGGCAATTTGGACGCCCTCAATATGTGTAAATAAATCATGAAAAGCAGTTCCTAAGCTCATTGTTGATAAAAAAGATTCCATGATAAATACGGTTATTTCCAGTGATGTATAGCTTAAAAGAAGAACGATAAGGAAAATAATAAATCGTTTCATTATCAACACCTCCGTTCCGCTTTCTATATAATATGTCTAATTTTGTTGGAAATCATAGACTTTGAAAAAACTTACATATTTTTTATACCCCTTTTTTAAAACTCATTCACCACTTTTTACTGAATATGACTACTTATAATATGAAAGGAGGAGATGAACATGGCAATGAGTACACTGACTGACACAACACTCGTCATGGCATTAGATGGCGGTCTTAACAAAGAGGGGAAGCCGGTTATAAAGAAAAAGAGTTTCCGCAACGTTAAGATTAATGCAACGGATGATCAGCTTTACAGCGTCGCAAAAGTCCTCGCACCGCTGAAACAATACCCGCTCATTTCTATTGAAAGAAATAACATCGTAGATCTATCTGAACAGGCTTAATAGGTAATTTTGTAATCAAAAAATGAAAGGGTGTGGCAATGTTGGCGAAAACGCTAGACTTATTGTTTGAGAACGTTAAAGGAGATACCGTAAGAATTAGCTTGGATGACCCCATTGATCCGATTAATCCAGTCTCTGTAAATGCTGCAATGGATACCATTATCCAAGCGGGCGCATTTACGTCTTCCGGCGGCGACCTGGTTAAGAAAAAAGGTGCGCGTGTCATTGAAAGAAATATTAACGACATTTCATTAGGTTAAGGGAAGGGGGAATTTCTCCTTCTCTTTTCTTTCTCATTTAAATAGCGTTGAACATCCTCTTTAAAGAAAGGAGAATGAGCATGGATGAATGGATGCCAATGATCAAAGATGTCGGCTTTCCGATTGTTGTCACCTTATACCTTCTTCATCGGATTGAAGGTAAATTGGATGAATTGAACAAGTCGATTCAAAGTCTGCCGAATCTTTTTCATCCAGCTGAGCGTACTTATTCTGAAGGCCGTTCACAATTAAACAAAAGAAATGGGATAGAAGCTTTGGATATAGTGGAAAGTTCGAACAAAACGGTTTGATGAAACAGTATAAAAGGTTATACTATAAATGATAAATATTTTTGGAAAGGGGATGTTGATGTGTCCCAAAGTGAACTTGAAAATCAAGTCATGGAAGCGCTTGAAGAAGTCATTGACCCTGAACTGGGTATTGATATTGTCAATTTAGGCTTAGTTTACGGTGTAGATATTGATGAAAATGGCGATGTACTGGTTACCATGACATTAACAGCAATGGGTTGCCCATTGGCAGCTACAATACAGCACGAAATCAAGACGGTTTTATCAACACTTGAAGGCATTAATGAAGTTGACGTTAATATTGTATGGAATCCGCCGTGGACAAAAGACAAAATGTCCAGATATGCTAAGATCGCATTGGGTATCTCTTAATTTTCAGCCCCCTTTTTGGGGGTGTTTTTTTACATAAGGATAAATAGAAAGGGGAGGAGAAACCGCTATGGTTGAGAGAAGAAAGCCAATTTCGGTTCAAGAAGCAGTATCGAAAGTAATGAATCATGTACATTTAATGCCGGAGGAAATTGTCTCAATAGATGACAGCGATGATGGAGTTTTGGCGGAAGATATATATGCTGATCATGATGTGCCGCCGTTTAACCGGTCACCTTATGATGGATTTGCGATTATTGCGGAAGATACAAGCCATGCCTCGCGTGAGAATCCTGTCACTCTTGAAGTCATTGAAGAGATAGGGGCAGGTGACGTCGCTCAAAATTCTGTCGGGCACGGCCAGGCAATAAGAATCATGACTGGAGCGGCTTTGCCTAAGGGAGCAAATGCCATTGTTATGCTTGAAATTGTACATGAGAAAAATGACGGTAAGAAAATTGAAATCAAACGTCATATTAAGAAATTTGATAATATTTCTTGGCAAGGCGAAGATACTGAAAAAGGAGCATTGCTGCTGGAAAAGGGCCATCATGTTACTCCAGGAGTTAAAGCAGTATTAGCGACATTCGGTTATGCGAAAGTTAAAGTTTACAAACAACCTGTTATCGGTATTATTGCTACAGGTTCTGAGCTGCTTAATGTCAGTGAACCGCTTGTTCCGGGTAAAATCCGCAACAGCAACGCTCATATGATTATTTCGCAAGTAAAGCAGGCTGGAGGAATGCCAAAATATTTTGGCCAACTAAAAGATGATCTTGAGCAAAGCTTTCAAGGTGTCAAAAAGGTGTTGTCAGAAGTTGATGCCTTAATCACAACCGGCGGTGTTTCCGTTGGAGATTTTGATTATCTGCCTGATATTTATCAAAAACTCGGCGCCGAGGTGCTTTTTAATAAAGTCGGCATGCGCCCCGGAAGTGTAACGACCGTCGCCTATTTACCGGACAGCGGCAAAATCCTTTTTGGATTATCAGGTAATCCTTCTTCCTGTTTTGTTGGATTTGAACTATTTGCCGGCCCTTATATAAAAGCTTCTCAAGGCTTGAATAATAAGTTCCTTGATAATGTAGAAGCAACCTTAACACATGATTTTCCGAAGCCGAATCCATTTAATAGATTTGTCCGCAGCCGGGTAACCTTTGAAAATGGCTATTGGCATTCACAGCCGGTAGGCTTAGATAAGTCTAATATTGTCACGTCGCTTATTGGCGCTAATGCCTTGATGGTGCTCCCGGGCGGTACCAGAGGATATCAGAAAGGCGATAAGGTAAAAGCTTTACTGTTAAATGGAGAGGGCAGTGAACAATTTTGTCTGTAAACGTTTGGCAAGTGGTCGGCTATCATAACAGCGGTAAAACGACATTTATAACTGAGTTACTGCCACGGTTACGAGCAGCCGGTTACCAGGCGGCAACCATTAAACATCACGGTCACGATCAGGAATTTGAATCAATGACTCATCCCGAAACAGATACGGGAAAGCATTGGGAGAGCGGGGCGGATGCAGTAGTGTATGCGTTGACGAACGGTTTTTCCATCGTGTCTCATCATCCTTTCGCCTTAACAGACATCGTTGCTTTTTATCAATTGTCAGGACGTTATGATGTTATTCTTATTGAAGGATTCAAGAAAGCGAACTATCCGAAGATTCTTTTTCATAGGGGATTAGAGGACGATCATCTTATTAGACAGCTGGACAATATTCAAGCTGTTGTTACTCATGGAGATGTTAGAAGGTTGAAAAGAAAAACATCAGTGCCTGTTTTCTCCGTCAATGATTTTGAAACATTAATTTCAATCATTTTGCATCGGTTAGGGGGGAAGACATAATGGGAAAATTATTTGAAATTGTGGATAGCCCAATCATCGTCCAGGACGTCATAAATAAAGTCATTGACCCAAATGCCGGAGCTATAAATACTTTTATTGGTACGGTTCGGGAAATGACTAAAGGGAAGAAAACACTTTACCTAGAATATGAAGCTTATATTCCGATGGCTGAAACGCAGCTGGGGCGCATTGGGGATGAAATAAGGTCTAAGTGGCCTGAGGCGAAAACGGCGATTACTCACCGGATCGGCAGGCTTGATATTTCTGATATTGCTGTGGTTATTTGCGTCTCAACACCGCACCGTGATGCTGCATTTAAAGCTTCGCGTCATGCGATTGAAAGGATTAAAGAAATTGTCCCCATCTGGAAGAAAGAGCATTGGGAAAACGGCGATTTTTGGGTAGGCAATCAGCTGGAAACGAAATCCTATCCTGAAGGCCATCCAACAGGAGGTGAATCCCAATGATTGAAATTTTATTATTTGCGGGCTTGAAAGAAAAAACAGGTCAAAATAAAATAACTTGGCACGAAGGTTCTCTTACTGTCGGTGAATTGAAAGAAAAACTTTCTGCAAAGGTGCCGGGACTGGAACAAATTGACTATGTGATGATAGCGGTTAACGAAGCCTATGCGCAAGACGATCAAGTGATTAACGAAGGAGATGTCGTCGCCCTTATTCCTCCTGTCAGCGGCGGTTGACAGTTGAGTGGTTATGAAATCAAGAAATTAAAATTAACATTGAAAAATTTATACAAAGTGAATTTTGATAGTTTATGAGAAACAACGAACAGGTTTAAATGGTTGTTTCTCATTTTTTATTTATTTTAGCATAAGTTAAAAGAAAGGAGTGTTTGCCGAAAAGGAGGGACATTGATGTCACAAATTAAAGATGAATTAAAAGCTTTATTGAACCAGGATCCTGAGAATTTAACTTATAAGGGTAAACTGCGAATCTATGAATTAAGACAATTGTTAAAGAATTATAAAAGGGAGTTCTACCAGTCGAAACTGTTAAAATAATGGGGGATTAGCATGACTTATACACTCGTTTATGGCGGGTTAAGTTCTTTAGGGTTGGCGCTTTGCGGTCATTTAACATCAAAGGGACAAAATGTCTTATCCCTAAGCTCTGCATGCAATGATAAAGAACGGGAACAAGAAGAAGAACGTGAATTATTTATTGGAAGAAATGCCTTGTTTCAAAAAGGAAGCATGGAAGACTTATGTAATGACGAAATACGGACAAACATTCAACAAGCTTATTTCTTAGATCTTAATAAAGACAATCATAACGAAAGGGATTTAAGTTATCAAAAATTCGAAAAGCTTTTGGAAAGATTATTAAACCAGATGGATCATCTAACATCGATAATTATGGTATCAGAAAATGATTCTTCGAGAAAAGAAAACGAAATGGTTCTTGAGACAAGTTTTGAAACACTTTTTGCAAAACAGATAGATGAATATGCATCTAAGTCCTCCATTGAACGGGCGGTTGTTATTAAAATTTCTGAACCGCAAAAAGATGAACCAAATCATCATCAGCAAGAAGGGTCGCCTTTAATTGAAACCCTTGAATCTTCAATCCAAATGCAAAAGGGATTTCATATCTTGCAAATGTCAGATAGTTCCCGCAAACCCGACCAAGATAAAATATTGACTTATCCATTTAATGAAATAAAAAGCTTTCTTAAATAAAAATAAACCTGGTTTTTCCAGGTTTATTTTTATTTAAGAAAGCATACGAAGCTTATTACTTTTTAAACATATTTAGTAAGGGTGAAATTTGTTTTAACATAGGCCCGGTTTTATTGATCATATTAAAAACCTGATTGGCACCTGACATTAATTTGTTAAAGTCAAGATTTCCATTATTATCAAAAAAGGGCATGGCGTTTGGCTGTTGATTTGGCGAATTTTGTTGCTGCTGTTGCTGCGGCTGCGGCTGGCTTTGAACTTGTTGCTGCTGCGGCTGTTGCATCGGTTGTTGCATCGGCATTTGCTGCATTGGCGGATAAGGAGGCGGCGCCATCGGCGGGCCGAACATGAATTGTGTAAAGGGATCATAGAACCGGTTATCTTGTTGGTTATTATTGTTTGTATTGGCCAATGTTTTCCCTCCTTGTTATAGTGTTCTGTATATTTATAATTTATGATGGACAAAAGGGTTTGGTGTTTTTTTAGAAAGTTATCTGTCTATCCCTTTAAAAAATGGACTGGTGGAACATAGACAAAATAATTGTTTCATATTAGAATTAGTACCAAGTCTTAATATTAACTGATATATTCTGTCCAAAAAATAAGGGATTATTCCCTTCCTTTTTGAACATATAATTATTTTTGATTAATTTGAAAGGGGTACTTTAATGAGTGCTGGAGTTTTAGGTATTGGAAAGTTTGTTCCAGAGCGTGTGTTAACAAACTTTGACTTGGAAAAAATGATGGATACAACAGATGAATGGATAAGAACAAGAACCGGGATACAAGAAAGACGTATTGCCGATGATAATACAGATACATCAGATATGGCCTACTATGCTGCCAAGAATGCGATTGAGGATGCAGGGCTTAAACCGGAAGATATTGATATGATTTTAGTTGCTACGGTTACACCTGACCAGCCTTTTCCTTCTGTAGCTTGTATGATTCAGGATAGACTCGGTTGCAGAAACGTGCCTTCGATGGACTTAAGCGCTGCCTGTGCGGGGTTTATGTATGGTATGATAACAGCGAAGCAATTTATTGACACTAAAGAATATAAGCATGTGCTTATTGTTGGTGTAGAAAAGCTTTCGAAAATTACCAATTGGGAAGACCGCAGTACAGCCGTTTTATTCGGCGACGCAGCTGCGGCAGTTGTCATGGGGCCTGTGTCAGAAGGCAAAGGTATTTTGTCCTTTGAGCTGGGTTCAGACGGTATCGGGGGTAAACATTTGTATCAGCAAGGTCCATTCCTTATAATGAATGGGCGGGAAGTTTTTAAATTTGCAGTTCGGCAAATGGGAGAATCCGCTGTTAATGTTGTTGAAAAAGCTAACTTAACAAAGGACGATATTGATTATCTAGTTCCTCATCAAGCTAATATTCGCATTATGGAAGCTTCAAGGCTGCGTTTAGACATACCGGAAGGAAAAATGATTAATACGGTTCATAAATACGGGAATACTTCATCTTCCTCCATACCTTTAGCATTGGCAGATTCAATAGAAGATGGCAAAATAAAAGATGGAGATATTCTCGTACTCGTCGGTTTTGGCGGAGGCTTAACTTGGGGAGCTGTAGCTATGCGATGGGGTAAATAGTTAAAGAGGATGTTCAAAAAGTCCGGGAAAAATTTATTGATTAAGGATAAGACTGTGGTTTTGTGCTCCTGCGCCGTTGCGTATTCTGGATGTATCGCCACTTCTCGTCGCAACTCGGAGTAGTTCGAGAAGTTGTTGCTCGTTGCTCGGAGGCGGCGCTTCCTTGAACTTCTCGGCTCTTTTTGTCCTCCTTTTTGAACATTCATTTTAAAGGAGAGTTGAAAGATCATGAAAAGACGAGTTGTCGTAACTGGATTAGGAGCAGTAACACCTCTAGGTAACGATGCAGCGACAACATGGAAAAATGCTGTCGCAGGTCAGTCTGGGATTGATAAAGTAACAAGGGTTAACCCAGAAAACTTTACGGCGAAGGTAGCTGGTGAACTTAAAGGATTCGATCCGCTTGATTTTTTGGATAAAAAAGACGTACGCAAAATGGATCGCTTTGTTCACTATGCAATTGCAGCATCAACTATGGCTGTAAAAGATGCAGATTTAACAATTACCGATGCGATCGCACCGCGTGTCGGCGTATGGGTTGGTTCAGGTATTGGCGGCATGGAAACTTTTGAAACTCAAACGCAAACTGCCTTGGAAAAAGGTTATCGCCGCGTCAGCCCATTTTTCGTACCGATGATGATTCCGAATATGGCTTCTGGCCAAGTGTCTATTCACCTGGGTGCTAAAGGCATCAGTTCCTGCTCGGTGACCGCTTGTGCAACAGGTACGAATTGTATTGGTGATGCTTATAGAGCGATCGAACGCGGTGATAACGATATTATTATCACCGGCGGAACCGAAGCGCCGCTTGTCAACATGGCGTTTGCCGGATTTGGTTCCATGAAGGCTCTTTCCACGAACCCTGATCCGAAAACAGCAAGCCGTCCGTTTGACAAAAACCGTGATGGCTTTGTAATGGGTGAAGGATCCGGTGTTATTGTTCTTGAATCGCTTGAATCAGCTGTTAACCGCGGTGCACATATTTATGCGGAAATTGTCGGTTATGCGTCAACCGGCGATGCTTACCATATTACAGCAGTTGAACCTGGCGCTGACGGCGCGGTTCGGGCTATGAGACAAGCCCTTGAAAGTGCAGAACTGAAACCTGAGGACGTTGATTATATTAATGCTCACGGTACAAGCACTGATTTAAATGATAAAAATGAAACAATGGCCGTTAAAACAGCTTTTGGAGACTATGCTTTTAAATTAGCCATGAGCTCAACTAAATCTATGACCGGCCACTTGCTCGGGGCTGCAGGCGGTGTTGAATCTATTTTCAGTATCAAAGCAATCGAAGACGGTATTATACCGCCTACAATCAACTACGAAACCCCTGATGAAGAATGTGATCTCGATTATGTACCAAATGAATCACGCAAACAGTCTGTGCGCGTAGCCATGACCAACTCACTTGGTTTCGGCGGTCATAATGCAACGCTTATATTTAAAAAGTTTGAAGAATAGAATGAAACCTCAAAAAGAAAGCCTCCTGTTCCGGAGGCTTTCTTTTTTTGTGAGGCAGACCCTGTGAACTGTGGATACTGTAAATAACTATCAAACTCTCCTTGTCATATTTATCGGAGTTTCCTCATATTTTTATACTAGACAAGCTAAGACAAGCTCACAGCTGGGAGGGAAGTCATTTACAGGGGAGCGCCGTATCATGATGTTTAGATTTTTTATTTTTTTAGTAGGATTTGGACTAGCAGTTGCCGGTGGAATTAGTATTATTGCCTACTTGAATATAATGACAACAGGACACGGTTTTTCAGAATACTTCTTCTTCATGTCTCAAAGAATGGAGACTTATTTATTCTTTGCTGGCGTCTTCTTTATTTGGTTCAGCATCTATTTTCCGCTACACAAGTAAAATGTTCCCTAATTATAAAAAGTATTGTCTTCATGGAATAATTTCACTCATCACTGACCATACTGTTTCCATAGAAGAACATTGTTAAAAAAGTGAGGGACGAACAGCATGGAACTGATTGGAGATGTATGGGTCAATTGGTTTGAAGGTGAAGAGAATGGTTATAACGTTTGTGAGTTTCATGAATGGCGTAAGCACGATTTTATCGAACTGCTTGATCAAGTCCCATTGGTAAAGATTTCGACATCATTATTTTCTTATATTGAAAATGATTTGCGGGACTTGCCCTCTCAGCTGATGGAAGACGTCAGGAATCAAAGCTACATAAGAAAAAATAACCAAAGAGAAGTCATTGAATATTGTTTTATTGCAACGGACGGGGAAAGGCACATAGTCGTTGATACATTAGGATACACCGTTCCTATAAGGAAAAGCAGAATGATTCCTAGACAAGAACAGCTGATTCTTGATAAAGCGGAGAATTTGGAAACAACTTATTATGAGATTCCTGTTAAGGAAGCAGATAAGGTTAAAGAGTATCATATCATGTCTCCCCATCCCGATTGGATGACAGGATTAACAAGAAAAGAAAGACAACTTAAACAGCTTTTATTTATGGCTTTAGACCATTTACAAACATCCGGCAGTTTGGAGGAAATGCGCTATTGGTATACCGAGTGGTTTCCAAAGCAATATCAAGAAAGTAAGAAATTGACGTTTAGCGAGGCATGGGAAAAACTTTTTAATGAGGTTAAGGACGGCTGGTCGAGAAAACATTATGATGTATGTGAACGGATGATTAAAGGACAAGCCTATTTTGAAAAGATATGGGAACTTGAACATGGTACAAAGGTAAATTAATAAAACAGCGGCACAGGTCATACACTTGTGCCGCTGTTTTTTGTGCAACGGACAGTTGCAGCAACCATGCTAAAGTTCTACAGTTCACAGAGGGGGACCTTTTTGCTATAATACAGAAAATATATATGTAAAGAGGTGATTTAATGGGAGCTAAAAAGCAGGAAAATCAGGTTAAAGAGCATTCTTTGACGTATGCGGATTACGCTGCAATGCCAGATGACGGAAAAAGGTATGAGCTCGCAAATGGTGTTCTGGAGTTAATGTCCCCGGTACCAGCTCCAAAACATCAACTCATTGCTAAAATTCTTGGAAGTCAATTAGAATCGACATGTCAAAACAAATATATTCTACTTTATGCTCCGATCGATGTGATTCTATCTGAAAAAGAAGTGCGTCAACCTGATATCGTTATGATACACAACAGCCGTGCAGAAATGATAACAAAGCGCGGTATTGAAGGAGCACCCGACTTAGTTGTGGAAGTATTGTCTCCATCATCTATAAAAAGAGATCGGGGAAGTAAGCTTCAAGTCTATGCAAACTACGGAATTCCCGAGTATTGGATTGTTGACCCAAATTACCCAATCCTTGAACAATATGTTTTGAATAACGATAGATATGAACTGGCAGAAGTCTATGATGAAGATAAATCAATTTGTTCGGAAAATCTGACTTGTATATCCTTCACAATGAACGACATTATTAATAGCCTTCCTGAGCTTCCAAATGCATAAATAAAAAAAGTACAAGCTCAATGCCTGTACTTTTTTGAACGGTTCCAGAAATAATAAGTTATCACAGTTCACAGGGTCAGACCCCTTATATTAGACCTGTTATTTTTTTCTTCCAAGTCCCATGGCTTTTTCGGCCTTTTTAAGCATTTTTTGTGCAACGCGGTTCGCTTTGGCAGCACCTTCATCAAGAATATCATCAAGCTTATCTGATTCAAGCAGGTTATAATACTTTTCTTGGATCGGCTTCAATGTATTAACGACAGATTCTGCAACATCTGTTTTAAATTCACCGTAGCCTTTGCCTTGATAATCTTTTTCAAGCTGTTCAACTGAACGCCCGGAGCAAAGCGAGTAAATGCTGAGAAGATTAGAGATACCCGGTTTATTTTCTTTATCGTAACGGATAGTCGGATCAGAATCAGTTGTCGCACTCTTAATTTTCTTTGTAATTTGTTTTTCGTCATCTATCATCAGGATAAATGATTTTTGGTTTTCAGCCGACTTGCTCATTTTCTTCGTTGGGTCGACAAGCGACATAATTCTTGCGCCGACCTTAGGAATACTAACTTCCGGGATTGTGAAAATATCATTATATTTTTTGTTAAAACGTTCGGCAAGATTACGTGTCAATTCCATGTGCTGCTTTTGGTCTTCGCCTACTGGTACAAGATCCGTACCGTATAAAAGAATATCAGCGGCCATCAACGGCGGATAGGTTAATAATCCAGCAGAAACGCCGTCTTTGCCTTGCGATTTATCTTTGAACTGGGTCATTCTTTCAAGCTCGCCAATATAGCTGACACATTGTAAGATCCATGCGAGCTGAGCATGTGCAGGAACCTCTGATTGAATAAACAATGTAGATTTTTCCGGATCAATACCGCATGCTAAATATAAAGCGGCAAGACTGCGGATATTCTCTCTTAATTTTAAACGATCTTGAGGCACCGTTATCGCATGCTGATCAACAATACAAAAATAACAATCATTATCATCTTGAAGTTCAGGAAAATGTTTTAAAGCACCAAGATAATTCCCCAATGTTGGTGTTCCTGATGGTTGAATACCGGAAAAGATTGTAGCCATAAATTATCACCTCATTAAAAATCTTTTAAAAGGATGTTCAAAAAGTCCGGGAAACATGGCTGTCGAATTTCTTCGTTGCGTCGCCGCTCCGGTTCTCACGTAGGTATTGACTACGCTCCGATCCTCGCGGCTTCCGCGCCTCGAACTTCTCGGCCCTGTTTGTCCTCCTTTTTGAAACGCAGTAAAAATGCAAAAAAGGCCCATCCGTCTAAAGGGACGAATGAACCGCGGTACCACCCTAATAATTTCTATAGCATCAGAAATCACTTAGTCCGAAAAATTCGGGTCCATTTTAACGCATGGATAACGCCAATTCCTACTGCAAGTTCAGATTGGTGCTCGAAAGCCCATTCCACAGCTTTCCGCTGCCTGCATTCCACCACCGCAGACTCTCTTGAAACTTAAGGGCTGTGTACTCTTCTTTCTCATCGCATTCATATTATTTTTTAAGTATATCCAAATGCATACAAAAAAGCAAACATCAAAATAGCGTAAACGACAGCAAAAAAGAGATAACAAAGAAAATTAAACTCATTATAATAAGCGGAAAACTCATCGACCACTTTGAGTGCTGGGACATTCGCGGATCATCATCAGCCTCATAATCATCCAAACCTAATTTGGCTGCTTTTCTCTTTCTTGAAGCACGATTAAATATTTTGAATCCAAAAATAAATCCATCAAAAAACCCGCCTTGAACGATCCAAACAATAAGACCGACAATTAATAAAATAAGGGCTGTCAAAGAAAGAGCATTGACAAATGATAGCAAATTAAATTTATGGTAATAAAAAATCATTATAAGAACAGTCAATAAACATTCTATGAAAAAAGCAATGATGTAGCGTTTCATATTACTTTGATTACCGGTCATATGTTTCCCTCCGCTAATATCATACCACATTATTTGACACATTCATTAAAAACATCAGATGTTCTATCTAAAGATACAAATGTATTAAGAAACGATACATTTGTATTTAAATTAAGAAGGATTTTACAAATGGTTGTCGAAAAATTACTAAAGTTATAACTTTTAGAATTGCCTTTAGGGAGGTCGTGCTAATGAAGGGAAAAAGGGTAAAATGGCCATTACTTCTATCATTTGTTTTAGTATTAGCTTTATTTTTAAGCGCATGCTCCAGCGGTACTAAAGATACAAGCGGCACAAGCAGTAATGGGAATGGGCAGCTTGCTAAGAAACAAGTGCTTAACCTTACAACAGAACAGGATATTCCTTCACTTAACTGGACGCAAGCATCTGATACCACTTCATTAACTGTTTTAAGTATGGTTGGTTCCGGGCTAATGCGAATGGACCAAGATTTGAAACCAAAGCCCGACATGGCAGCTGGAATGCCCAAAGTCAGCAAAGATAAAAAGGTCTATACATTCAAAATTCGCAAAGATGCCAAATGGTCCGACGGTTCACCTGTGACCGCGAATGACTTCGTCTATGCCTGGCGGAAAATGAATGATCCAAAAGCGGCGGCGCAATATGGATATATTTTCCCGACCGCTAATATTAAAAATGCCGCAAAAATCCAAGATCCAAAAGATCCGATGTTCGGTAAGGTCGATAAGTTAGGTGTTAAAGCACTAAATGATAAAACCTTACAAGTGACATTGGACAAGCCGACGCCTTATTTCTTAAGTCTGACAGCTTTCTTTGCCTTCTTGCCGGCTAAAAAAGATTTTGTTGAAAAACAAGGCAAGAAATATGGTCAAGAGGTTAACAACATTCTTTATAACGGCCCTTACGTATTATCAAGCTGGCAGCACGGGGAAGGGTGGACATATAAGAAAAATGATAAGTATTGGAACGCGAAAAATATCCATATTCAACAAGTAAACTACAAAGTGATTAAGGACGGTGCAACAGCCGTCAATATGTATAACACAGGCAAATTAGATTCAGCAACGATCACTTCGGAATTTGTTAATCAATATAAAGGCAAGAAGGATCTGAATACTGTATTACAAGCACCTGTTAACTTCCTGCGGCTTAATGAAAACAAAGTACCGCAATTTAAAAATAAAAATCTGCGCAAAGCCATCTATACGTCAATCGATCGTAAAGATATGACAAAAGTATTGCTTAACAACGGTTCTGTACCAGCAACCTACATCGTACCAAAAGACTTTACAAAAGGTCCGGACGGCAAAGATTTCAGAAGCGAAAAGCCAAACGGTTACCCAATCGGCGACAAACAAGATGCGAAAAAATATTGGGACAAAGCTAAAAAAGAACTTGGCATCAAAACACTAAAGCTTGACCTTATGAGCCAAGATTCCGACAACTCTACAAAATATAATGAATATGTTGCTAACCAAATCGAGAAAAACTTGCCTGGTATTACAGTGACAGTCTCTAAACAACCAAAAAATAATTTCTTGAAAAAGGAAAAATCGGGAGACTACCAAATGTCCAGCAACAACTGGGTGCCGGACTATCAAGATCCAATGACTTTCTTAGATATGTGGACAAAAGACAATCAAGCGAATAGAGAAGGATTCTATGATCCGAAATACGACAAATTGATTAAGGAAGCAAATAATTTAGGCGCAGAACCTGAAAAACGTTGGGAAAAGCTGCATGAAGCTGAAAAAATGCTTCTGGAAGATGATGCAGCCATTGTCCCTTTATATCAAGCAGGGAACGCCATCATCACCAAACCATATGTAAAAGGCCTGCTTTATCCAAACTTTGGTCTTGACATGGACTGGACTCACGCTGAGATATTAAAACATTAGCGTTTAGAAAATTTATAATGAGCCACATTGTAAAATTACATTAATGCAATAGTGGCTCGTTTTATACTTTGAGTTTACTTTAATTTGATAATATCAAACCGCTTTAACGCGGTAAGTTTTAGCGTCTAAATACCTAAAATCATCTGCTAACGGAGGTCAGTCCATGAAAGCAAAAATAAAATGGCCGCTTTTACTAGTTCTAATTTTAGTTATAGGTACGATTCTGGCCGCATGCTCAAGCAGCAGCAAAGATACAAGCGGTAAAGCAAGTCATTCACCGGAAAAAGAACAAGTGCTTAACTTAACGGAACCGCAGGATATCCCATCACTAAATTGGACACAAGTCACCGATGCAACATCAGTTGACACAATTGCCACGGTAAAATCTGGTCTTATGCGCCTGAATCAACATTTAGAACCTGTACCCGATATGGCGGCTTCAATGCCTAAAGTCAGTAAAGATAAAAAGACTTACACATTTACGCTTCGTAAGGATGCCAAATGGTCTGACGGATCACCTGTGACAGCAGATGACTTCGTCTATGCATGGCAAAAAATGAATGATCCAAAAACAGCAGCACAATATGGTTATATTTTTCCCGATGCCAATATTAAGAATGCCGCAAAAATCCAAGATCAAAAAGATCCAGTGTTCGGTAAAGTCGATCAGTTAGGTGTAAAAGCTCTTGATGAACATACTTTACAAGTCACATTGGACAAGCCGACACCGTATTTTCTGAGAATGATGGCTTTCTTCGCATTCCTGCCGGAGAAAAAAGGATATATGGAAAAAGAAGGCAGCAAATACGGACAAGAAGTTAACAATTTAGTTTATAATGGCCCGTATAAGCTCGTAAGTTGGAAGCATGGGGATGGATGGACATTCGAAAAAAATAATAGATATTGGAATGCCAAAAATATTCATGTTGATAAGGTTAACGTAAAAGTGATTAAAGATACATCGACAGCCGTTAACCTGTACAACACAGGCAAGCTCGATTCAGCAGAAATCAACTCTGATTTCGTTAACCAATTTAAAAATAGTGATCAACTCCATAAATCTTTAGGCTCAACAGTCTTTTTCTTAAGATTAAATGAAAAAGAAGCCCCGGCATTTAAAAATGTCAACTTGCGCAAAGCGATTGATATGTCAATTGATCGAAATAAATTGGCAAAGGTCCTGCTTAATAACGGTGCAATCCCAGCAAACTATCTTGTTCCCAAAGACTTTGTTAAGGGGCCGGATGGTAAAGACTTCCGAAGCGCGGCACCGAATGGTTATCTAAATACCGACAAGCAAGAAGCGAAAAAGCTTTGGAAACAAGCACAAAAAGAATTAGGCATTAAAACTCTTAAACTTTCACTCATGACAAAAGATAACGATCTCAATGAAAAATACGATGAGTATGTTGCCAATCAAATTGAAAAAAATCTCCCGGGGATTAACATTACATTAAACAAACAGCCGCTGGGTTCTTTTATGAAACTGGAAAAAACAGACGGGTACCAAATGTCCAGTAACTTCTGGGCCCCGGACTATCAAGATCCATCGACATTTTTGGATCTGTGGGTTTCAAACAGTCCAATGACGAATAGAGAGCATTTCTCCGATCCGAAATATGATCAGTTAATTAAAGAAATCCATAACTTAGGTGCAGAGCCGGAAAAACGATGGAAAAAAATGCAGGAAGCAGAAAAACTGCTGCTGGAAAAAGATGCAGCTATTATACCTTTATATCAAGAAGGCCGTGCTTATCTCACCAAACCGTACGTCAAAAATCTTTCCTATCCGGCGTTTGGATATAATGTGGACTGGACACATGCTGAGGTATTAAAACATTAAATCATTTCAAAGAGCTATGCTAGATTATTTTACTTTAGCAGTTAAAAGAAAAATAATCGGCATGGCTCTATTTTGTAATTTGAAATAACATTAATTAATTTTCAATAATAGAAATTTGGTGAAAAGCCAATATTAATCTTGTATAATTACAATCAAGATATATTCCGCTTACAATTCAAAAAATTAACGAAATGATATCTGTAAATGTAAGCGCTTTTTTAAAACGAGGAGGTCATGTGTATGAAAGTAAAAGCAAAAGGGTTACTTTTTCTATCAATCATCTTAGTGATGAGTCTATTTCTGTCTGCTTGTTCCAGCGGCAGCAAGGATACGAGCGGTAAAGCAAGCGGCGGTAAAGGAGAGCTTGCGAAAGATCAGGTCCTTAACATAACGGAGCCGCAAGATATACCGTCATTAAATTGGACACAAATTACCGACACCGTTTCATCAACAGCCATCGGCATGGTTAATTCAGGGTTAATGCGTTTTGACCAGAATATGGAACCAAAGCCTGATATGGCTCAAGCTATGCCTAAAGTAAGCAAAGATAAAAAAGTTTATACATTTAAAATTCGCAATGACGCCAAATGGTCTGACGGCACTCCTGTAACTGCCAATGATTTTGTCTATGCTTGGCGTAAAATGGTTGATCCGAAAACAGCATCGCAATATGCGTTCATCTTTGCATCCGCCAATATTAAAAATGCTGCAAAGATTGAAGATAAAAAGAGTCCATTGTTTGGCAAAGTTGATCAATTAGGCGTGAAAGCACTTAACGATAAGACTTTACAAGTGACACTTGAAAAACCAACGCCTTATTTTTTAAGTATGCTGCCAAGCAGTTCCTTTTTGCCGGCGAAGAAAGACTTTGTTGAAAAACAAGGAAAAAATCTGGGGCAGGAACCTCAAAATCTGCTATTTAATGGACCATACATTTTATCTAAATGGAATCATGGCTCAGGGTGGTCTTTTAAGAAAAACGATAAATATTGGAATGCCAAAAATATTCATATTGATAAAGTCAATGTAAAAGTTATAAAACAAGTATCAACAGCTGTGAACTTATACAATACCGGCAAATTGGATTCAACGACTATCAGCTCGGATTTCGTTGATCAATTTAAAAGGAAACCGGATTACCATACTTCTCTTGTCGGGATTACATACTTCCTGCGGCTAAATCAAGGGAAAGTGCCTGCGTTTAAGAACGAAAAAGTCCGTAAAGCCATCTATGGTTCAATTGATCGTGATACGATGGCGAAAGATTTGATGAAGGATGGTTCTGTCGGAGCCAAATATCTTGTACCAAAAGATTTTGTCAAAGGTCCAGACGGTAAGGACTTTAGAAGTTCGGCACCGAACGGCTATGATGTTGCAAATAAACAACAAGCAAGGAAACTATGGGAACAAGCAAAGAAAGAATTAGGTATCAAATCTCTTAAACTTGAATTGATGACCCAAGATTCAGATAAGGCAGTTAAAGCTAATGAATATGTGGCTAACCAGCTTGAAAAGAACCTGCCTGGTATGGAGGTCACCGTAAATAAACAGCCGTTTGGGAACTTCCTGAAACTTGAATCCAGCGGCAATTACCAAATGGAAAACGGCGGCTGGTCACCTGACTTTTTGGATCCAATAACATTCTTAGATATGTGGACGACAAATAGCGACATGAACAGAATGAGTTATTCAGATCCTAAATATGATAAATTAATTGGTGAAGTGAATAATTTAGGCGCGGAACCGCAAAAACGCTGGGAGAAGATGCAAGAGGCTGAAAAACTGTTGCTAGAAAAAGATGCAGCCATCGTTCCGCTCTATCAAAGAGCTAATGCCTATCTGGCTAAACCATATGTTAAAGGGATGATTTACCCGCCATTCGGATTCGATATGGACTGGACACATGCAAAAGTACTAAAACATTAAGATATGCTTGAAAACTAATAAGCTAATATTAAATGAAGTGAATAATCTTTATAGAGGTCATGTTGGATAATTCCTATTTAAGGTGACCATCATGACCTTATTCTTTAAATTACACGTTTTACAGTCTTTAGACAAAGATTGATAAGTTATAACATATTAAAGCGATAAAGTACAAATTAGGACAAACAAACTTAGGTATAAAGGCCTATTTTTTGAGCAGATTTTTCAATATTACCAAGAGTTTGTTTAGAGAACAACAAAAAAAAGAGTGATTAATAGGAATATTATTTGTATAATATTTTTTAGAGAAGGTTCCAAAAGATAATTCAGAAAATTAAATAAGGCAACTTTCTCAGAATTTATTATTTTTTTACATCAATAAAGGGAGGTCACAAGATAATGAAAAGAAAGGCGAAGTGGTCACTTTTTCTTTCTCTCATCTTAGTGATGAGTCTATTTCTAGCTGCGTGTTCCAGCGGCAGCAAAGATACGAGCAGTAAAGCTAGTGACAGCGGAAACGGAGGACCAGCAAAAGACCAAGTAGTTAACCTGATGGAGCCAGTAGATATTCCGTCATTAGACTGGACTCAAATAACCGACACAACTTCTTCAACAGCAATTAGTATGGTTACTTCAGGTTTAATGAGATTTGATCAAAATATGGAACCGAAGCCTGATATGGCAGCATCCATGCCTAAAGTCAGCAAGGATAAAAAGACTTATACATTTAAACTTCGTAACGATGTTAAATGGTCTGACGGATCTCCTGTAACTGCTAATGACTTTGTTTACGCTTGGCGTAAGATGGTTGATCCGAAAACAGCATCGCAATACGCCTTTATCTTTGCATCAGTCAATATTAAAAACGCCGCAAAAATTGATGACAAAAAGAGCCCATTATTTGGTAAAGTTGATCAGCTGGGCGTTAAAGCACTTGATGATAAGACATTACAAGTTACACTCGATAAGCCAACACCATTCTTCCTTAGTTCGTTGTGTGGTGCACAGTTTATACCGCAAAAGAAAGATTTTGTTGAAAAAGAAGGAAAAAATTTAGGACAAGAACCAAAAGACTTATTATCTAACGGTCCATACATTATGACTAGTTGGAACCACGGTTCAGGGTTCTCCTTTAAGAAGAATGATAAATATTGGAATGCCAAAAATATTCATATTGATAAAGTCAATGTTAAAGTCCTTAAACAAAAATCAACAGCAGTAAACTTGTATAATACTGGTAAGCTGGATTCAACATTGATTGATTCAGAATTTGTTAGTCAATTCAAGGGCAAACCGGATTTCCATACTTCATTATTAGCAGCAACTTACTTTATTCGCTTAAATCAGGACAAAGTACCTGCTTTTAAAAACGACAAAGTACGTAAAGCCATATATGGATCTATTGACCGTGATGCGATGGCAAAAGACTTGATTCAAGACGGATCTGTTGGAGCAAAATATATCGTACCAAAAGATTTTGCTAAGGGTCCAGACGGCAAAGACTTTAGAAGTACAGCTCCAAATGGTTACAATGTTGCTGATAAGAAGCAAGCAAAGAAACTATGGGAAGAAGCAAAGAAAGAACTCGGTATCAAGTCTTTGAATCTAGAATTGATGACACAAGATCAAGACAAATCAGTTAAAATTACTGAATATATTGCTAACCAAATTGAAAAGAATTTACCTGGCATAAATGTCACCGTCAACAAACAACCATGGGGTCAATATTTGAAGCTTGAGACTGCTGGTAAATATCAAATGTCAATTAGCGGCTGGTCACCAGATTACAAAGATCCAATGACATTCCTAGATATGTGGACAACAGGTAATACCATGAATAGAATGGGTTACTCTGATAAGAAATATGATCAGTTAATTGACGAAGCCAAGAATCTTGGTGGAGAACCGCAAAAACGCTGGGAAAAAATGCAACAAGCTGAAAAACTGTTACTGGAAAAAGATACAGCTGTCATCCCGCTTTACCAAAGAGCTAATGCTTTTGTGACTAAACCATATGTTAAAGGATTGACTTACCCGCCATTCGGCTTTGATATGGATTGGACACATGCTGAAGTATTAAAACATTGATTGATTAAGAGATAATAAAAAGTTAATATCTTTACATTTAGCCGTGTTGATACGATTCACTATAGTTATATTTTTATATAGTGACATAGTTCAGCACGGCTAGTCATTTGTTTGTGTTTTTTTACATAGTTACTTAATAACGGTAAAACAGTCCCGCATTAAAATGTAAAAGTATCAAATTTCTATAATAGGAATAGTCGAAAAGTCCTGTTTTATATCAACTTTTTGTAATAATCAAGGGATTTCTCTTTTTAAATATAAAATAATTGTGGAAAGAGTCTATTTTATTTGTATAATTATTCATATAGAAGGCAGATGGATTTTGTACATAATTTTCGAATAATTCACAAAATCACATCTGTATTTATTGATTATTTCTAATTATAAAGGGAGGTCATGTGTATGAGGAGAAAAACAAAATGGTCAATTCTTCTTTCACTCATTCTGGTGATGAGTATGCTTCTTGCTGCGTGCAGCAACGGCAGCAAAAGCAGCAGCAGTGACAGCAAAGGCGGGGGCAAAGACCAGCTTGCTGACAAACAAGTTTTAGACATTATGGATAATGGTGATGTGCCATCATTAAATTTTGAAAAGGTAAATGATAATACATCATCAACATATCTTAATTATTTACAAGCAGGATTAATGAGATTGGATGCTAATTTAAAGGTAAAGCCGGATATTGCTGACTCAATGCCAAAAGTAAGCAAGGATAAAAAGACTTATACATTTAAACTTCGCAAAAATGCTAAATGGTCTGACGGTTCACCTGTAACTGCAAATGATTTTGTTTATGCCTGGCGTACAATGGTTGATCCAAAAACAGCGTCACCATACTCATTTATCTTTGCTTCAGCCAATATTAAAAATGCCGCAAAAATTGATGACAAAAACAGCCCTTTATTTGGTAAAGTTGATCAATTAGGTGTAAAAGCCATTGATGATCATACATTACAGGTGACTCTTGAAAAACCAACACCATATTTCATAAGTATTATAGCTAATGCATCTTTCTTGCCACAAAAGAAATCTTTTGTTGAAAAACAAGGTGATAAATTGGGCCAAGAGCCTGAAAATTTATTATTCAATGGTCCATTTAAATTAACGAAATGGGATCATGGTTCAAGTCTAACACTTGAGAAAAATGATAAATATTGGGATGCGAAGGATATAACCATAAAAAAGGTTAACGTTCACATTGTCAAACAAGCCTCTACAGGTGTTAACTTGTATAATACCGGCAAATTAGATGCAACCGGCGGGTTAAGTGGGGAGTTTGTTAACCAATTTAAAAATAAAAAGGACGAATTTCATCAATCATTAATGTCAGCTACCTTTTTCCTTTATGTAAATGAGAAAACAAATCCTGCGCTTAAAAATGCTAATATTCGTAAAGCTCTAAGCATGGCGATTGACCGCAAAAGCTTAACGAAAATTTTAATGAATGATGGTTCAATACCAGCAAATTATGTTGTACCGAAGGATTTTGCCAAAGGCCCTGATGGTAAAGATTTTAGAAGCTATGCACCAAATGGATTTAATGGTTATAATCCAAAAGAAGCTAAAAAGCTTTGGGAAAAAGGCAAAAAAGAGGTTGGTATCAAATCGTTAAAGCTTGACCTTATGGGTCAAGATAGTGATGCCATTGTTAAGCAGAACGAATATATTGCCAATCAATTAGAAAAACACTTGCCTGGTCTAAAAGTGACTGTTAATAAGCAACCGTGGAATAACTATTTAAAACTGCAAATGGCGCAAAAATATGATTTGGCTAACAGCGGTTGGATTCCTGACTATGTTGACCCTATGACATTCTTAGATATATGGACAACAGAAAGCCAGCAAAGCCATATGAGTTACTCTGATCCTAAATTTGACAAACTAATTGTAGAAGCAAAAAATTTAGGAGCACAGCCGCAAAAACGCTGGGAAAAAATGCAGGAAGCTGAAAAATTATTAATAGAAAAAGATCAAGCGATTATTCCGTTATTCCAAGAAGGTCAAGCTCATGCTATTAAGCCGTTTGTTAAAGGACTTTATTATCCGGCTTTTGGTGCCCGATTTGACTTCACGCATGCTAAAATATTAAATCATTAAATCGATATAGTTTTTCAAGCCATGTTCTCTTCATTCACTTAAGGAGAACATGGCTATTTTTTAAACTATCTTTTAAAAATGGCATGGTAGCGTGAATAGACCCGATTTTCATCATTTTTCGATATATTTCATCTTTAATCGGTAAGACAGTCCCGCTTTAATGCAAAAAAGCAAAGGATAAAAGAAATACCATAGTTCAAAAGACCTAATTTATATTAAGTTTTTGTAATAATACTAAGGTTTCCCTTCTTGCAATTAAAAAAAATAGTGAAAAATAGCTAATTTATTTGTATAATTATCAGTGTAGATGGGCTCAGCAATAATTTTGGAAAAATTGAGAGATCGCATCTAGAATTTATTAATTATTTTTACATCATGAGGGGGTCGCACTTGTATGAGAAGAAAAGCAAAATGGCCAATTCTTCTATCGCTCATCTTAGTTCTGAGTATAGTTCTTGCTGGATGCAGCAGTGGCAAAAAAGATGAAAGCGGTAACAAAAGTAGCGAGGGTAATGGACAGCTTGCAGACAAACAAGTTTTAAACATTTCTGAGAACGCAGATATTCCGTCGTTAAACTGGACGAAAATTACCGATAATGTATCATCTACATATCTAAATTATATTACATCTGGACTAATGCGAATGAATGATAAATTACAGCCGCAGCCAGATATGGCAGAGTCCATGCCAAAAGTAAGCAGCGACAAGAAGACATATACCTTTAAGCTTCGTAAGGACGCAAAATGGTCTGACGGTTCACCGGTAACTGCAAATGATTTTGTTTATGCTTGGAGAAAAATGGTTGATCCAAAAACAGCTTCACAATACGCATTTATTTTTTCATCAGCCAACATTAAAAACGCTGCAAAAATTGAGGATAAAAACAGTCCTTTGTTTGGTAAAGTTGATCAGTTAGGCGTTAAAGCTTTGGACGATCATACATTACAAGTAACACTTGAAAAGCCGACACCATTTTTCATCAGCCTTATGGCAAACGCCTCTTTCCTGCCGCAAAAGAAAGAATTTGCTGAAAAACAGGGAGATAAGCTTGGGCAAGAACCACAGAACCTGTTGTTTAACGGACCATTTAAATTAACAAAATGGAATCACGGTTCCGGCTGGACACTAGAAAAGAATAAGCAATATTGGAATGCTAAAAACATTTCTCTTGATCAAGTTAATGTTAAAGTTCTCAAGCAAGTGTCGACAGGAGTTAACTTATATAACGCTGGAAAGTTAGACGCAAGTCCAGCGCTTGACTCAGCTTTTGTAAATCAATATAAAAACAAGAAAGATGAGTTTCATACTTCCTTACAGTCAGGAACTTTCTTTCTGTATCTAAATGAAAAGAAAAATCCTGCACTTAAGAATGCGAATATCAGAAAAGCGATTAGCATGTCTATTGACCGTAAGAGTATGACAGATTCTTTACTTGGCGATGGTTCTATACCTGCTAATTATATTGTGCCAAAAGATTTTGCTAAGGGACCGGATGGTAAAGATTTCAGAAGTTATGCGCCAAACGGATTTAATGGCTACAATCCAAAAGAAGCCAAAAAGCTTTGGGAAAAAGGCAAGAAAGAATTAGGTATTAAATCACTTAAACTTGAATTAATGGCTCAGGATTCTGATAAATCAACAAAACAAAATGAATATATTGCTAATCAAATAGAGAAGAACTTGCCGGGAGTAAATGTGACTGTTAACAAACAGCCATGGGGCAATTACTTAAAACTTTTAAACTCCGGCAATTATGAAATGGCCAACAGCGGTTGGAATCCTGATTATGTTGATCCAATGACTTTCTTAGACTTATGGACAACAGATAATCCACAAAACAGTATGAGTTACTCCGATAAAAAGTTTGATAAATTAATTGAAGAAGCTAATAATTTAGGTGCGGAGCCGCAAAAACGCTGGAACAAGATGCAAGAGGCTGAAAAATTGTTAATTGAAAAGGATCAAGCCATTGTACCTCTATTCCAAGAAGGTGTCGCTCATGCTATTAAACCGTATGTTAAAGGGCTTGAATATCCTGCCTTTGGAGCTAGGACCGGATTCCTGAATGCTAAAATTTTAAAACATTAAAATATAGCCCAATGAATTTTTACTAAAGAGGAGGGAGTATATGTTGGATTTACACATATACTCCCTTTTGTATAAATTAATAGATAGAAAATTTAATCTATTGTTAATCTGCTGTATGTATTGACTTTGGTGAAAACTAAATAGAAAATATAAATTACGAGAAAAATAGGAGGTGCTGTCGAAATGGGTCGATATATCTTACAACGATTAGGTTATATGATCGTGACATTCTTTGTTATTGTCGCCCTGACTTTCTTGACAATGCAACTGCTGCCGGGAACACCATACAGAAACCAACAAAAGCTTTCTCCGGAACAAATTGCAATTATGAACCATAAATACGGTTTAGACAGACCAGTCGCAGTACAATTTGTGGATTATGTTGGAAATATGCTCAGAGGTGATTTAGGGCTTTCGTTCCAATATGATGGAAGGCCGGTAACTGAAATCCTAAAAGAAAAATTGCCTGTTTCAGCTACTTTAGGTACAGAGGCCTTAATATTTGGCGCTATAGTTGGTATACTATTAGGTATTTTGGCAGGACTGAAGCATAATACGTTTTGGGATTATGGAGCTAGTATTCTAGCAATTCTGGGTATTTCAATTCCTTCATTTATCTTTGCCGGACTGCTGCAATATTGGATAGCCGTTAAGCTTGGCTGGCTGCCGGTTGGTTATTGGGACGGGCCGCAGAATCACATTTTACCCGCACTCTCATTGTCGATGTCGGTTATCGCCACTGTTGCAAGGTTTATGAGGACAGAAATGATTGAGGTTATGGGTTCTGATTATATTACAACTGCCAAGGCAAAGGGTGTTAATAATGCGAGTATTGTTGTTAAACACTCAATCAGGAATGCGTTAATCCCAGTTATCACAATATTAGGTCCATTAGCTGTTGCAATCATAACAGGTTCTCTGGTTATCGAGCAAATCTTTGCCATCCCGGGTATCGGTGAACAGTTCGTATCTTCAATTGTAACGAACGACTACCCAATGATCATGGGAACGACAATTATGTTTAGTGCAATGTTCATTCTCATTATTTTTATTGTAGATATTTTATACGGCATTATTGATCCAAGAATTCGTTTAGCTGGGGGTGAATCATAATGGCTATCACTAACAGAGAATTAACTGAAGATATGTTTCAGCCAGCTGAAATAGATGCCAGCAAAAACGAAGAAATCGCGGGCGAAAGTACTAGTTTCTGGAAAGATGCGATGCGTCGGCTTGCCAAAAACAAAGCAGCTGTCGTCAGTGCTGTTGTTATAGTTCTTCTTATCATTATGGCGATTTTTGGCCCGATGATGAATAAATACGGTTATGATGATCAAGATTTAAGCCGGGCTAATTTACCGCCGAAGATTCCTTTTCTTGCAGATGTTCATTGGCTGCCCTTTGATGGGATTGACAGCAATGGCATTGATCAATACAAAGCCAAAAATATTAAGGCAGATTTTTGGTTAGGCACTGATAAATTTGGCCGCGACCAATGGACAAGAATTTGGAAAGGAACACAAATTTCACTGTTTATCGCTTTTGCCGCGGCAATCATTGATTTGGTGATCGGTGTTGCTTACGGCGGTATCTCTGCTTACTTTGGCGGACGTGTTGATAATATCATGCAGCGGATTATTGAAGTGCTGATGGGTATTCCGCAATTAATTATTCTCATTCTGGCAATTATGGTACTGAAGCCGGGGATTGTTTCAATAATTATCGCGATGGTTATTACCGGCTGGACAACAATGGCCCGTATCGTCCGGGGGCAAATATTAAAGCTTAAAGGAAATGAATATGTTTTGGCATCCCGGACATTAGGCGCTGGTCATAAAAGACTGATTTTAAAACATTTATTGCCAAATTCACTCGGTCAAATTATTATTACCACGATGTTCACCGTTCCAAACGCGATTTTCTTTGAAGCCTTTTTAAGTTTTATTGGACTCGGGATTCCTGTACCGAAAGCTTCACTCGGAACTTTAATCAACGATGGCTTCCAATCGTTGCAAATATTCCCATTCCAAGTGCTATGGCCTGCCGTTGTGATCAGCTTGCTGCTTATTGCGTTCAACTTGCTTGGTGACGGCTTACGCGATGCATTTGATCCAAAACAAAGAAAATAGAGGGGGTGGAGAATTTGGAAAATATACTAGAAATCAAAGACTTGAAGATATCATTTGATACATTCAGCGGTGAAGTGCAAGCTGTGCGCGGTGTTAACTTAACACTGAAAAAAGGTGAGACACTTGCCATTGTAGGTGAGTCCGGGTCAGGTAAATCGGTAACATCAAAAGCGATTATGAAATTAATTCCACACCCGCCAGGCCGATTCAAATCAGGAGAAATCCTTTTTGAAGGGAAAGACCTTGTTAAGTATTCCGAAAAGAACATGCATAAAATCAGAGGTTCAGAGATTTCGATGATCTTCCAAGATCCAATGACAGCATTGAATCCGACAATGACGATTGGTGCACAGATAATGGAAGGATTAAGGAAGCATCAAAATATGAACAAACAGCAAGCGAGAGAACGTGCTGTGAAACTTCTTGATCTCGTAGGCATTCCAAATCCTGAGGCGAGACTTAAGCAATATCCCCACCAATTCTCTGGAGGGATGAGACAAAGAGTTGTTATTGCGATTGCCTTGGCTTGCAATCCAAAAATTTTAATTGCGGATGAACCGACAACGGCTCTTGATGTTACGATTCAAGCACAAATCTTGGATCTAATGAAGGATCTGCAAGAGAAAATGCATACATCAATTATATTAATCACTCACGACTTAGGTGTTGTGGCAAACATGGCTCAGCGTGTAGCAGTTATGTATGGCGGCAGAATAGTTGAAACAGGAACTGTTGATGAAATTTTCTACAAACCAAAGCACCCATATACTTGGGGATTACTCTCTTCGATGCCGAAAATTCATAATAATAGTGAAAAATTGTTGGCTATTCCAGGGACGCCTCCGGATTTGTCCGATCCGCCAAAAGGATGCCCTTTTGCACCGCGTTGTCCATATGCTATGAAGGCTTGTGTTGAAATCATGCCGGAATATACAAATCTATCAGAGACACAAAAAACGGCGTGCTGGCTGTTAGATGACAGGGCACCTAAAGTTGAACCACCCGAAACAATTGGGGTAGGGGGGACAAAATCATGACAGCAACGAAAGAAAAACTATTAGAAGTTAAGAATTTAAAAAGATATTTTAAAGTTGGCCCTAAAGCTGTGTTAAAGGCCGTTGATGATGTCAGCTTTGATATTTATAAAGGCGAAACGTTAGGTCTTGTCGGTGAGTCCGGCTGCGGTAAGTCAACAACAGGCCGTACCATTATTAGATTATATGATGCGACAGACGGCAAAGTACTTTTTAACGGTGAAGATATTCATGGCAAGAAATCAAAAAAGGAATTGAAGAAGTTTAATAGAAAGATGCAAATGATCTTCCAAGATCCATATGCTTCATTAAATCCAAGAATGACAGTTAAAGATATTATCGCTGAAGGCATTGATATTCATGGACTGGCCAAATCCAATAAAGAACGAAATGAAAGAGTTTATCAACTGCTTGAAACCGTCGGCCTGAACAGGGAACATGCTAACCGCTATCCCCACGAGTTCAGCGGCGGGCAAAGACAAAGAATCGGTATTGCAAGAGCGTTAGCGGTAGATCCTGAATTTATTATTGCTGACGAACCGATATCAGCATTAGATGTTTCCATTCAGGCGCAAGTCGTTAACTTATTGCAAGAACTGCAAGATAAACATGGATTAACCTATCTCTTTATTGCCCATGATTTATCTATGGTTCAGCATATCAGCGACCGGGTAGGGGTTATGTATCTTGGACATATGGCGGAGCTTGCCAATAGTGATGAGCTTTATGAACATGCGCTCCATCCTTATACACAAGCCTTACTTTCAGCGATACCTGTTGCTGATCCTGAAGTCGAACGCAGTCGCGAACGTATTATTCTTGAAGGTGATGTTCCGAGTCCAATCAGTCCACCAAGCGGTTGCCGTTTTAGAACACGTTGTCCGCATGCTATGGATATATGCGCACAAGTGGAACCGAGATGGCAAGAGGCGCGCAAAGGACACTGGGTCGCCTGTCACCTTTATGATGATGAATACAAAAGCGGTTCAAATAAATAATCTCGTTTATTGTGAAAGAAAAGGTCACCTGGCAAATTGCCAGATGACCTTTTTCTATTTTTCATTATCTTTATGATTAAGCTTCTTCTTAGTAAAGAGATATATAATATAAACGATAATGGTTAACCAAAGTAAGACTTCAATAATATAACGGCTAAATCCGCCGATAAAATATTGGGACAAAATTGAAATCACTAAAAGGATAACTAGTACAGTTAATGTTGCTCTAATTTTATGTATCAATCCTTAAACATCCTTTCGAAACATTTCGCAGTGAACAGAGCTTACATAGAAACTAACAAGCATAGATCGCAAGTTTTTGCATAAATATAAAGATAAGGACAAGGTCTATTATAAAGGAAGGATCTAATTGATTGATCATTTTAATAAAAAAATAATAAAGTGTACAATTTTTGTAATCTTTTTTGCAGTCTTTGGGTTTTCTGTTCTCTCAGTAATAGATATTACAACAAATAAAATAGATCAATCTGCTCATAAAACAAAGCAGCATACAGCTAAGGGTAAAGATGAAATTTTTAACAATCATGCTTTTGTAAAAGCGCCGCCTTTTAAACTTCCCGATACAGAAAATCAAATGATAGACCTTCATGAATACCGCGGTCAGTCCGTTCTCGTCAATGTATGGACAACGTGGTGCAAGGAGTGTCAAGAAGATATGGTATCATTGCAAAAAATCAGTCAAAAGTATTCAAATAGTCAATTGCAAATTCTCGCTGTTAATATGACGACTGAAGAAACCTCTGCTAAAGCTGTTCAAAACTATTTAGTAAAAAATCCAATAACATTTCCGGTTCTTCTTGATAAAAAGGGCAAAGTAAAAAAAGATTATCACGTGTTTGGCATCCCGACTTCATTTCTAATAGATCCGTATGGGCGGATTATAAAAACATTTCGCGGCGTTGTAACAACAAAAGATATACAGAATTGGCTTCCGCAATAATACTTCGTAAAATATAAAATAATTTCGCCGTTGAAAGCTTAATCCTAAAGAATGGTGTTTATTCGAAGGTTAATTGACAACTTTCTGAAAATAGTATAAAATATAGATATGAACCTTCTCTTTAAATGTTCATGTTCAACACGAAGTTTTAATCTGCTATTTCACCTCAGCACCATTCAGACTTAAGCCAAAAACGACTAACCTTGACTTCTCTTTTTTTGAAATAACCCCTGCAGAATAAAAAACAGGTTTATATTTTACCAATCGGTGAAATATAAAGTAACAGTGTGTGTCAACTTCTCATATTATGAGAAGCATTGATGCATAATAATTAAAAAAAGAGAGGTCGAGGGATGAACTGGTACGAAAAATTGAGTGAATACTTTCCAATCGAAGAAATGAAATCTCAGGAGCACATGGAACTTTTATTAAAAGAAAAAGCGGATATGTATCACAAAGATGAAGGTCCGTATCATGTACTTATGTATGTTGAAACCAATGACTTCTTATTTATTGATTACCTTTATGTTTCAGCAAAATCACGCGGAAAAGGTATAGGACATAAGCTAATAGAAAAGCTCAAAAAACATGGCAAGCCGATTATCTTAGAAGTGGAACCTATTGATTATGAAGACACTGATTCGGAAAAACGGCTGCGTTTTTATAAAAGGGAAGGCTTTAAGCATGCTGTGTCTATTGGATATAGGCGGCGGAGTTTGGCAACCAATGAGGTTAATGAGATGGAAATTTTGTACTGGTCGCCGACCAATGAATCTGAAGAAAGTATATTAGAGAAAATGAAAAAGACTTATAAGGAAATTCATACCTATAAAGATAAAGAATTGTATGGTAAGTCCTACCAACATGTCAATGAAGTATTGACAATTGTTAAGGATAAGGATGAAAATATACTTGAGTTCAATAATGACTGACTTCAAAATAAGTTTGCGGCCGGTGCTATGAAAAGGAGGCGGTGAGTTGTGAAACCCAAAGAAATTAAGCGTAAACGTAGACATGCGTTAAAAGAATGGTTGAAGAAACAATTGGGTCAATGGCAGCCAAAACCGAAACAAACTGAATCACCACCGGCTTCACAAACCAAAACTCCTGCATAAGAGGATCTCTTGGTGAGATCCTCTTACTTTTGTTTAAAAAAAACGGCGGGTTTTTTAAAAATAAGTGGTTTGAAAACTTTTTAAAAAGGGTATCCCAAAAATGAATTTATAAAACGAACCATATGAAAGAGGCACTGGTCAAATTAGAAATATTATTATATAATAATATTATAATTAGATGTTTCATATGAGGTTGCTTTTCCGGACCTTTGAAATATCGTCTATAAAGTGATTAAGTGCTTTTCGAGTGACGTTCCTTTAAGGGGGTTGAATAAATGGTCACTTTATATACATCACCAAGCTGCACATCATGTCGTAAAGCTAAAGCTTGGCTTAAAGAACATGACATAGCGTTTAAAGAGCGCAATATTTTTGCAGAATCCTTGTCTATTGAAGAAATTAAAAGTATTCTTCGTATGACGGAAGATGGTACTGACGAAATTATATCAACACGTTCTAAGGCATTTCAGGAATTGAACATACAGCTAGACGCTATGCCCCTTCAAGATCTTTATGAACTAATTAAGAAAAATCCAGGACTTTTAAGACGTCCGATTATGATTGATGAGAAAAGGCTACAAGTGGGATACAACGATGATGAAATCCGCCGTTTCTTACCAAGGAAAGTTCGTAACTTTGAACTCCAAGAAGCTCAAAGATTAGTCAATTAAATTTTAAAAAGCACCTTTTCAGATAAGAAAAGGTGCCTTTTATTTTTCAATAGCCATTATATACGGTGGTTAACATCTTTTGAGTTTGAATGGTTAACGATCCAGCCGACAATTAAAACGCCGACAATAAGGGCAGCGGTTAAAGGTGTTTTTATTTGAGGATAATCTGCAAAAAATTCATTCAGTTTAGGTTCTCCAATAATCATGCTTGAAGCCGTATAGGCGAGAACTGCGCCTCCAATATAAATTAATCCTGGAATATGTTCTATAGCAGTCAAGATTATTTTGCTGCCCCATATAATTATAGGAACCGAGATTAATAATCCAATTAAAACAAGACTGAGATGGCCGTGAGATGCGCCGGCAATCCCAAGAACATTGTCCAGTCCCATAACAATGTCAGCCAAAACAATGGTCCTGACAGCGGAAAAAAGTGATGTACCAGCTTTTATATTCATACCGTCATCTTTATCAATGACAAGCTTAAGGGCAATATAGACGAGGAAAATACCTCCGATAAAAAGTAAATAAGGGATCTTAAGCAATGATACCATAATTGCTGTCAGTGTAATTCGCACAACTACAGCTAATCCTGTGCCAAGAATGATAGCCCTGTTTCTTTGCTTTTCAGGTAATCTGCGGCAGGCAAGGGCAATGACAACGGCATTATCACCGCCAAGGATAATGTCAATCAAAATAATATTTAAGATGGCAAAAAGTAGTTGTTGTTCGGATTCCATACTATATATGCCCCTTTCATGTGTCTAGATTCAGCATATGCGGTCTTGTCCTGAAAAATGACTAAGCCGGGTATATGTTTTATTTACGTTTGATTCTGGGTAGTTATAATGTAAAGGGACTTATTTAATAAGGAAGAAAAAGGACATTGGCGGATTATTTTTAAATACTTGTTATTTTTATTTCATTCCATTACTATTTATCATACAATGGAAGTAAGAGATAAAATACTGTTGCCTTTTTTTAATAAGAAGGTCGCTCCCGTTAGTTTACATTATTCGGAGGGAGAGATTTATATGGACATAGAACGTGTCAATGAGTATACGTTGAAATTTTTTATTAGCTATATAGATATAGAAGACCGCGGGTTTGATCGTGAAGAAATCTGGTATAACCGGGAAAGAGGAGAAGAATTTTTCTGGGAAATCATGGATGAAGCCTATTACCAAGAATCATTTTCTATGGACGGCCCCCTATGGATACAAGTTCAAGCTTTAGATAAAGGTATTGAAATTATTGTTACACGCGCACAGCTTTCTCAAGACGGTTCCAAGCTGGAGTTGCCTATATCTGAAGATAAACATCTTGATATTCCTGTTAGTGAAGGTTTGGAGGAATTAATTAATCAGCATTTTCAATTGGACAAAGCTGATGAAGAGGATGAAACGCCAGTCGATAACGATTCAGATGATTATGAACCAGACGAGGATCTTTCATTTTTAATCGGTTTCCATGATTTTGAAGATGTCATTTCACTGAGTCATGAATTCCAAGATCATCCGTCTATTGAGACCGCCTTATATGCTTATAATGATGAGTATTACTTGAACATTACGCTTTCAAGTGAGCTAAGTGAACGTGAACAAGATAATCGTTTGAGCTGTATCTTAGAGTATGGCTTTGAAACGAGCCGTACAGTTCATTTCATTGAAGAATACGGTAAAATCGTTCTCCCCGAAAATGCCCTTTCAACAATAAGAAAACACTTCCCGATCCAATCCTGATCGGTTTCTCGTTTATGAGAAACCGATTTTTTTATGGGTTTGACAGTTTAATGAGATGGTAATAAAGAATGAGGTTTGGATTAATTTTTTTGCATCTTTGGTATAAATTGGGGATTATGATGCCATGCATGGGCTGATTTTAGGCCGGTATAAGGGGATATTTTTGTACTAACGGGGCTGTTGATTATTTACGGAATGACGCTGCTTTTCTTCGTAAAGCCAAGCTGAAGCATTTTCAAGTTGCAGCTTCTCTGTCTATGTCTTCTAAACTTGCCAATCGGCAAGTTTTCTTTACTAGTTCATAAGAAGTGTGCTACCCTACAATAGGGCTTTTCTGTAGAAGTATCTTATTCTTAGAACATTTAAGGAGACGCTTTTTCCATGAAAAGATCAATTCAAATTTTATTCCTAACATTGCTGGCACTAATATTATTATTATTTATTAAGGATTGGCAAAAATGGGTGTTAGGTACTTTAAATGTTGGATTATCGTTGACAGTGATCCTTATAGGCATAGTAATCTTTCTTGAGAATCGCCAGCCTTCCAAAACAATCTCATGGTTAATGGTCCTGGCCCTTTTTCCAATTGTAGGTTTTATTTTATATATTGCTTTTGGGCAAAGTTATCGGAAGCGCAGACTTTTTAGGAAGCGGACTTTTTTGGAGGACCAGCAATTCAATGATATTGCCGCTTCATCAAGAGAGATAAATCAGGATAAGCGGCAATTGATGGGTGACCATCAGCAGACATTGATTCATCTTGCCGAAGAGATGGGTCAATACCCTGTTTCTTTTGGCACTGAGACAAAGGTGCTGACAAATGGCAAGCAAACCTTTAAAGAGATCTTGCAAGAAATAAAAAAAGCTAAGCATCATATTCATTTGGAATATTATATTGTCCGAAATGATGAGATAGGCAATTTACTAAAGGACCTTCTGATTGAAAAGGCGAAACAGGGCGTCGAGGTCCGTTTTTTATATGATGCTGTTGGAAGCTGGATGCTCAAAAAGAAATACGTCCGGGAGTTAAATAAAGCGGGCGTCGAAACGGTGCCATTTTTCCCAGTGAGCTTGCCTATTATTAATCATAGGATGAATTTCCGTAATCACCGGAAAATCGTTGTTATCGACGGAAATGTAGGATTTATGGGCGGCCTTAATATAGGTGATGAGTATCTTGGCAAAAACCCTACTTTTGGTTTTTGGCGTGATACTCATTTACTCGTCCGCGGTGAAGCGGTAAGAAGTCTTCAGACAATTTTTCTCCAAGATTGGTATATCATGACCGGGGAAGCAAAGACTGACAGTGTTTATTTTGATGTAAAACCGGTGGAAGGCGCACATCACGGTGCTTGTCAAATGGTTGCCTCATCGCCGTATAGTGAGTGGGAAGTTATTAAGAGTCTATTTTTCTCAATGATTGTTTCCGCAAAACGATCTATTTGGGTGGCCTCACCGTACCTCATTCCGGACGATGATATTTTAAGTGCGTTAAAGATAGCTGCTTTGAGCGGTATCGACGTTAAAATTCTTGTCCCGTTCCGGCCGGATAAACGGATTGTTTTCTATGCTTCTCATTCATACTTTCCTGATTTATTAGAAGCCGGGGTTAAGATCTATGAGTATCGGGACGGGTTTATGCACAGCAAAGTGATCATCGTTGATCATGAATTAGCTTCAATTGGGACATCGAATATGGATATGAGAAGCTTCCATCTGAATTTTGAAGTGAATGCGTTTCTTTATCGTACAGATAGTACAATCCAACTCGTTGCCGATTTTATAAACGATCTTGAACGCGCAACCGAAATTGACTATGAATCATTCAAAAAGCGGCCGATCATTACAAGAGTCGTTGAATCAACATCCAGATTGCTATCACCGCTATTATAATATTAATCTTTTTTTATTTGATTGAGGCAGCTGCGGCTGTCTCTTTTTGTTTTAGTTTTGGCTCTATAATATTTGTTGGGGTATGAGAAAAATTAAAACAAAAAAATACACGCAAGCTCCTTAATCCTTTACACTTGAATTGTCCAGAAACAAGAGAAGGATAGGAGTTACGTGTATATGCA
>NZ_JBHTCO010000009.1:0-4823 GCF_042665295.1 Scopulibacillus cellulosilyticus | reverse complement strand
TGCATATACACGTAACTCCTATCCTTCTCTTGTTTCTGAACAATTCAAGTGTAAAGGATTAAGGAGCTTGCGTGTATTTTTTTGTTTTAATTTTTCTCATACCCCAACAAATATTATAGAGCCTAAAAATTTCAATAAATATAAAAAACGCACCCATCCTTCATATAAGGACGAGTGCGCTTCGTGGTTCCACCCTATTTCCCGTCAATTCACACATATATCATTGACGGCTCAAATTGCTTTAACGTCGCATCAACGGCATCAGATACTTTTACAATTTCCCCGATGCAGCTCAAAGGTGGTAAGCTATTCCCCTGCGTTAGGAAGCTCTCAACTTATCTTCCCTCTCTGTAAACCGATAAGAATAACCATTGTCCTCTTCATTGCCTTTATTTTGGTCTAGAAAAACTTATTAACAATATACAATATTCATTTAGTATTTACAAGTTCTTTCAAGAACACTTTTTTTAACCAATGATGAAAGATATGACGATTAACCCCTGAAAAAAAGGGTAAAATAACCCAGAATAAAAAATACGAGGAATGGTTTTAATGAATAAAAAATATACCATAGTATCAAAGGATAAAATCCAGACGTCATTGAGAGGGCGCGATGTGTTAGGTACAGCTGTTCTTAATAAAGGGGTTTCTTTTACACATGAAGAGCGTGAAGCCCTTGGTTTAAAAGGATTGCTTCCCCCGGCCGTTTTAACCATTGACCAGCAGGTTAAACGTGCTTACAAACAATTTTGTTCCCAGCATGATGATATCGGCAAAAATATTTATTTAACTTCTTTGCAGGATCGAAATGAAGTGTTATTTTTCCGCTTATTATCTGAGCATCTCAGTGAAATGCTCCCAATTATCTATACCCCTATTGTTGGAACATCCATTAAAACATACAGTCACGGCTATCGCCGGCCCCACGGCGTATACTTATCTATTGATGATCCCGACGGCATTGATGAAGCCTTTAAAAATTTCAGTGCGGGCCCGGAGGATATTGACTTAATTGTTGCAACAGATGGAGAAGGCATCTTAGGCATCGGTGACTGGGGCGTCGGCGGCATTAATATATCGATTGGAAAACTTTCTGTTTATACGGCTGCTGCAGGTATTGACCCAAGGCGAGTCATCCCGGTGATTTTAGATGTTGGAACAAATCAGGAAAGTCTTTTAAACGACCCGCTTTATATCGGTAATAGACATTCACGGATACGCGGTAAAAAATATGAAGAGTTTATCGACCGCTATGTCCAAACTGCCAGCAAAATGTTCCCGAACGCCATTTTGCACTGGGAAGACTTTGCCTCGGCAAACGCCCGGCAAATTTTAAAAAAGTATCGTAAGAAATTTTGTACCTTTAATGATGATATTCAAGGAACAGGAGCCATTTCACTGGCGGCGGTATTATCTGTTGTAAAAGCTTCAAAAATGCCGCTCAGAAATCATCGTGTTGTTGTTTTCGGCGCCGGTACGGCCGGGATCGGCATTGCTGAACAGGTACGTGATGCAATGGTGCGTGACGGGCTGTCCAAAGAAGAGGCCAATCGCCAGTTTTGGTGTGTCGATCGTCCCGGATTACTTCTTGATAATATGGATGATTTACGGGATTTCCAAAAAGAATTTGCGCGCCCCGCTTCAGAAGTATCAGATTGGAAACAGGAAGGGAACGGCATCAGTTTAAAAGAAGTTGTCAGCCAAGTTCATCCAACAATATTAATAGGTACTTCAACAGTTTCCGGTGCATTTACAGAAGAAATTGTAAAAGAAATGGCCGCGCATGTTAAAAGACCGGCAATATTGCCATTATCTAATCCGACTCATTTATCAGAAGCAAAGCCGGATGACCTAATTAAATGGACCGATGGCCAAGCACTTATTGCCACAGGGAGCCCTTTTGATCCGGTAACATATAAAAATACAACATATTATATCGGACAGGCTAATAATGCCCTTGTTTTCCCGGGATTGGGGCTGGGAACAATCGTTTCACAAGCAAAACTTATGACAGATCGAATGTTTGAAGCAGCGTCTGTTGCTGTAGCAACTACGGTTGATCCAACTCAGCCGGGGGCGCCTGTACTTCCGGATGTTGAAAATCTTAGGTCAGTATCTGCTACTGTCGCAGTAAAAGTAGTGGAAGCAGCTATTGCGGACGGTGTCGCTAATAGAAAGCCGGATGATATTATCCAAGCTGTTCAAGATGCTATGTGGCAGCCCGTGTATCCCCAAGTGGAAGCAGTTAAAGTCTCTAAATAATAAAGCATCGCATCTAAAGGTACTAAAGAAAAAATTGAGGAGAGAAAAAGATGAGAAAAACCATTTCGGACTCGCTTATAGAGGCATTGGTAAACGCCGGCGTTAAAAGAATTTATGGCATTGTCGGAGATTCACTGAATGCAGTCCTTGATGCCATTCGCCGTTCAGGAAAAATCGAGTGGATTCATGTCAGACATGAGGAAGTTGCCGCGTTTGCTGCCGGTGCTGAAGCGGCAGTCACCGGCAGCATCGCCGTATGTGCTGGAAGCAGCGGCCCCGGGAATCTCCATCTTATCAACGGACTGTATGATTGCAAGCGCAGCCGGTTGCCGGTTCTTGCAATTGCTGCGCACATTCCAAGCGATGAAGTTGGGAGCGATTATTTTCAAGAAACGCATCCTGAAAAGCTTTTTGAAGACTGCGCCGAATACGTCGAGGTTGTAAACAGAACAAATCAAATGCCTCGCGCAGTTACCATGGCCATGCAAAAGGCCGTTTCAGAAAAAGGGGTATCCGTCCTTGTTCTGCCGGGTGATGTAGCAGCTTTAACGGATGAGCATTCCGTTCCTGAACACGTGATGCACATCACAAAACCGGTCATCCATCCCTCCGAATCAGAGTTGAAACAATTAGCGGACTACCTAAACAAAGGCAAGCGCATCTCATTACTTTGCGGAGCCGGATGTGCAGGTGCACACGAGTCTCTTATGAAGCTTTGTGAAAAACTGCAGTCACCAATGGTTGTCGCGCTGCGCGGAAAGGAACATCTCGAGTATGACAACCCGTATTTCGCCGGTTTGAACGGCCTTATTGGTTACTCATCAGGTTATCATGCCATGATGGACTGTGATGTCCTTCTGATGCTCGGTACCGACTTCCCTTACAGGCAATTTTATCCGGAAAAGGCGGTTGTTTTGCAGGTTGATATTGAACCGCAGCATCTCGGCCGCCGTACCGCTCTTACTTACGGCGTGTGCGGCGACGTGAAAGATACTGTTGAATCACTGCTTCCTTATCTGACTGAGGATCATGATTCAGCTCATTTGAACAAGTCTGTAAAAAACTATAAAGGTGTCCGAGAAGAGCTTGATGCACTTGCATCAGGGAAACCCGGCCGTAAACCCATCCATCCGCAATACCTGACCAAAGTCGTTAGCGATTTAGCTGATGAGGATGCCATTTTTACATGTGATGTCGGCACGCCAACGCTTTGGGCGGCAAGATACTTACAAATGAACGGAAAACGGCGGTTATTAGGATCTTTTAATCATGGCACGATGGCAAATGCCCTTCCGCAAGCGATCGGCGCGCAAGTCTCTTCACCAGATCGCCAAGCCATTGCATTGTCCGGTGACGGCGGTCTCACTATGTTAATGGGCGACCTATTGACACTGCGGCAGCATCAGTTGCCCGTCAAGGTTGTATTATTTAATAACGGCGCTCTCAGCTTTGTCGAATTGGAAATGAAAGCAGCCGGCTCTCTTGAAACCGGTACAGAACTTGATGATCCTAATTTTGCAAACGTAGCAGAAGCGATGGGGATTAAAGGCATTCGTATCGAAGACCCCGGAGAACTTGAAGACGCCGTACGTCAAGCGTTTGATCATAATGGACCTGTTTTATTAGATGTGGTTGTGAACCGCCAGGAGTTATCATTGCCGCCAAAGATCACCTTAGAACAGGCGCACGGATTCAGCCTTTGGATGCTTAAAGCCGTTCTGAACAGCCGCGGGGATGAGTTGCTCAAACTTGCCAAGACTAACCTGATTCGTTAAGCGGTTATGTTAAACCCCCTTTATCTTTTTAAAGGGGGTTTAACATAAAAAGGATTTATTATATTAAAAAGACCAAGACAAAGTTTTTCATAGCTCCATTCAGTTATCCCTCATTTTATTTTGCCGAAAAAGGCACCTGCTATTTATTAGCAGATGCCTTTTTAAATGCTTTAAGGATTGAAAACCGCTGACCGAGAAGGCCATGACTCTTCGTGTTCAGCTAAGAGTGCAATCTCAATCAAAATAAATGACCCGTACGGGATTCGAACCCGTGTTACCGCCGTGAAAGGGCGGTGTCTTAACCACTTGACCAACGGGCCATAACAAAATGGCGGAGAATAATGGTTTTGAACCTCCTACCGCCTGAGCAAATGGCTCATTATACAGGNACTGATTACAAGTCAGTTGCTCTACCAATTGAGCTAGGCCGGCATATTATATTTGGTGGTGGCTCGAGACGGAATCGAACCGCCGACACGAGGATTTTCAGTCCTCTGCTCTACCGACTGAGCTATCGAGCCATGATAATTTCGAATGGAAGTCCCGTCTGAATTTTAAACCGGCGATCTAACGTGACAAGCATGTTAACCACTGCACCACAGAACCATTTCAGATGTTTAATATGTACATTTTTATTTCTATATATTTTACAATTCAAAAAATTATATGGTGGAGGATGCAGGGCTCGAACCTGCGACCCCCTGCTTGTAAGGCAGATGCTCTCCCAGCTGAGCTAATCCTCCAGAATACGCCTGGCAGCGTCCTACTCTCACAGGGGGAAGCCCC